>NZ_JBGLYU010000003.1:0-194095 GCF_047304235.1 Variovorax sp. Varisp36 | reverse complement strand
AAACCTCCCCCCCCCCCCTCCTCCCGGGCCGCCGCCCCCCCCCCCCCCCGCCCCCCCCGCCCCCGCCGCCCCCCCCCCGGGGGGGGGGGGGGGGGGCGGGCCGCGGCCCAAGAAAAGAAGAAGGCAGAGGGCAAGTTCGATTCACTATGCCCAAGCTGTCACGGTATTGCAATACCTGAGTTGCCCGGGGTTTCTGCGCTTTGTGTGCGGCATTTCACACGCTAGCGAATCGATAGCATCTGCCGCGCGCAGGGCAGGCGATGCGGCGATTCATCCGGAACAAGTGTTTCATCTTCCGGCAGCGCGTGACCCTGCCGCCGGAAGGGCCGGCAGCTGCCCAGTCAGCGCCAGGCCGCGCGCATCCGGTTGCGCAGGTCGATCACCGCGCTCGGCGGCGGCACGGCCGGCGGCCGCTCCGGCGGAGGGGGCCAGGTCTGCTGCTCGAAGCCGGCCAGATCGGCTTCGGCAATGAAGCGCGTGCGGTTGGCATACAGGTGCCGGTCGCCGCGCGCCGCCTGCTGCGTGATGTGGAAGCGCTGCGGCACCAGCAGGTGCA
Organism: Variovorax sp. Varisp36; assembly: GCF_047304235.1. NCBI lineage: Bacteria > Pseudomonadati > Pseudomonadota > Betaproteobacteria > Burkholderiales > Comamonadaceae > Variovorax > Variovorax sp. Varisp36. The sequence goes on along the minus strand of NZ_JBGLYU010000003.1, from coordinate 193,539 downwards.
GGTGGTCGCGCGCCCGGGTCATCGCCACGTAGAGCAGCCGGCGCTCTTCTTCCAGTTCGTGCGCGCTCTGCGCCACGTCGGCCGGCAGGCAGCCGTCGACCACGTTGAGCACATGTACGGAGTTCCATTCCTGCCCCTTGGCCGAGTGGATCGTCGAGAGGATCAGGTAGTCCTCGTCGAGCAGCGGCGGGCCCGGACGGTCGCTGGTGGCCTCGGGCGGGTCGAGCGTGAGTTCGGCGAGGAAGCGTTCGCGCGAGGCATACCCGGCGGCGAGGCGGGCCAATTGCTCGACGTCGGCGCGCCGCACGCCGGACGTGTCCTCGTACAGGCGCTCCAGGTGCGGCAGATACCAGGCCATCGCCAGTTCGACATCGGCCGGCCACTTCAGCGCCGGCGCGCGCAAGGCGGCGTAGGCTGCAGCGAAGTCGCCCCATTGCGCGCGAGCAGTGGCCGGTGGCACGAAGTCGCGCACTGCCGCGGCCGGGTCTGCCGCCTGGTCCATCGCATCGAGCAGCCGCGCGCCGGTCACGGGGCCTATGCCCGGTATCAGCTGCGTCACACGGAACCCCGCCATGCGCCCACGCGGGTTCTGCGCAAAACGCAGCACCGCGAGCAGGTCCTTCACATGCGAGGCCTCGAGAAACTTGAGCCCACCGAACTTCACGAAGGGGATGTTGCGCCGCGCCAGCTCGAGCTCGAGCGCCGCGCTGTGCGTCGAGGTGCGGAACAGCACCGCCTGCGACTTCAGCGCCAGCCCGCCTTCGCGGTGCGCCAGCACCTTGTCGGCCACCCAGCGTGCCTGCCCGGCCTCGTCGGGCACGAGCACCAGCAGCGGCTTGCCGGCCGAGGGCTTGTCGGTCCACAGCGTCTTGGCGTGCCGCTCGGCGGCCTGCGCGATCACGCGGTTCGAGACGTCCAGGATCGGCTGCGTCGAGCGGTAGTTGCGCTCCAGCGTGACGACTCGGGCCTGCTGCGTGAACTGCGACGGAAAGTCGAGGATGTTGCGCACCGTCGCGCCGCGAAACGAATAGATCGACTGCGCGTCGTCGCCCACCACCGTCACCCCGCGTCCATCGGGCTTGAGCGCCAGCAGGATCGAGGCCTGCAGCAGGTTGGTGTCCTGGTACTCGTCGATCAGCACATGATCGAAGCGCGCGCCGATGTGCGCGGCCAGCGCGGGCTCGGCGGCCATCCCGGCCCAGTAGAGCAGCAGGTCGTCGTAGTCGAGCACGTTCTGCTGCTGCTTGGCCTCGACATACGCACCGAACAGCTTCTTCAGCTCGGCCTCCCATTCGCCGCACCAGGGAAAGGCTTCCTTCAGCACCTCGGCCAGCGGCGCGCGCGTGTTGACGCAGCGCGAGTAGATCGACAGGCAGGTGCCCTTGCGCGGAAAACGGTTCACGGTGGAAGACAGGCCCTGCTCATGGCGCACCAGCCCCATCAGGTCTTCGGCATCGCCGCGGTCATGGATCGTGAAGTTCTCGCCGAGCCCGATCTGCGGCGCGTACTCGCGCAGCAGCCGCGCGCCGATGCCGTGGAAGGTGCCGGCCCACGGCAGCGCGGGCGGCACCTCGGACTTCAGGCCGAGCACCCGCGCCAGCACCTGGCCGGCGCGGCGCTCCATCTCCTGCGCGGCGCGGCGCGAGAAAGTCAGCAGCAGCAGCCGCTGCGGATCGACACCGCCCGCGATCAGGTGTGCGACGCGGTGCGCCAGCGTGCTGGTCTTTCCCGAGCCGGCGCCGGCAATGACGAGCAGCGGCCGCTCGTCGCGCTCGGCTATCGCAGCACCCACGCCATGCTCGACCGCAGCGCGCTGCGCATCGTTGAGCGTCGCAAGCGCGGCGGCCAGGCGCTCGGCCTGGGTCTTCGGCGCGGCGGGAAAAACAGGAAGCGCAGCGGTCTGCATGGAGAGCGACTTTACTGTATGTCCGTCCAGCCCAAGCATGGGGCAGTCATGTGGCCGGTGACATAATCGCGCCTCGCTGCAACCGGAGATTCTTCCTATGGAAACCGCCCCGTCTCGGCAGCTTTCAACTCCCTTTCACTGACGCTTTTTTCGCGCGTCGGGCCCGGGAATTGAAAGCGCCCCTCCCTCGCCCAACGTTTCAGTCATACCCGGGAGTGAGCCCATGCTCAACATCTTTACGCTCGCCAACGGCCGCCTCGTCCAGGAAGAGATCGAGTCGCTCGAGGAGCTCTCCAGGTTCCAGCCGATCTGGGTCGACCTCGAGTCGCCCACGCTCGAAGAGAAGCGCTGGATCAAGCAGTACTACGGCCTCTCGATTCCCGAAGACGCGATGGACGAGGACATCGAGGAGTCGGCCCGCTTCTACGAGGAAGACAACGGCGAGCTGCACATCCGCTCCGACTTCCTGATCGACGACGACGAAGATCCGCGCTCGGTGCGCGTGGCGTTCATCCTGAACCAGCACAACACCGAGCTTCGCAGCCGCGGTGTGCTGTTCTCGATCCACGACGAGGACGTGCCCGTGTTCCGGCTGCTGCGCATGCGCGCGCGCCGCGCGCCCGGGCTCATCGAAGACGCGAAGGAAGTACTGCTCAAGCTGTTCGATGCCGACGCCGAGTACTCGGCCGACACGCTCGAGAACATCTACGACGAACTCGAGATCGCGGGCAAGAAAGTGCTCGAGGGCAACGTCAGCGACGAGTTGGCCGGCGAGGTGCTGGGCGCCATCGCCCGCCAGGAAGACTTGAACGGCCGCATCCGCCGCAACGTGATGGACACGCGCCGCGCGGTCAGCTTCATGATGCGCAGCCGCATGCTCAACGCCGAGCAGTTCGAGGAGGCGCGGCAGATCCTGCGCGACATCGAGTCGCTCGACAACCACACGGCCTTCCTGTTCGACAAGATCAACTTCCTGATGGATGCGACCGTCGGCTTCATCAACATCAACCAGAACAAGACCATCAAGATCTTCTCGGTGGCCAGCGTCGCATTGCTGCCGCCCACGCTGATCGCGAGCATCTACGGCATGAACTTCAAGTTCATGCCCGAGCTCGACTGGTCGCTGGGCTATCCGTATGCCATCGTGCTGATGGCGGCCAGCGCGCTGGTGCCGATGTGGTACTTCCGCCGGCGCGGCTGGCTCAAGTAGGCGCCGCGCGGCGGATGCTAGAGTGGCTGGCAGCAAGCGCTGACCCGGAGAGCCACAGTGCGCAGAATCCGCTTCCTCACCAACCGCCACCGCGCGCCGTCGACCAACACCGCGCTGGGCCTGCTGCTGGCCTTCAATGCCGGGGCCGTCAACGCGGGCGGATTCCTCGTGCTTCACATGTACACCTCGCACATGACCGGCTTCGCCTCGCAGCTGGCGGACGGCATGGTGCTGGGCAACGTCAAGCTGCTGCTGAACGCGCTCGGCGCGATCCTGGCCTTCGTGACCGGCGCCGCGGTCTGCGCCATGCTGGTGAACTGGGGCCGGCAGCACCGCATGCACGGCGTCTACGCCCTGCCGCTGATGCTCGAAGCTGCGCTGATGTTCCCATTCGGGCTCATGGGCGCGATCACGCTGACCTGGCCCACGCCCTTCGCCGTGCCGCTCACGGTGCTGCTGCTGTCCTTCATCATGGGCCTGCAGAACGCGGTGGCGTCGAAGACCTCGGGCGGCAGCATCCGCACCACCCACATGACGGGCAACATCACCGACATGGGGATCGAGATCGGCAAGATGCTCTACTGGAACGGCCGCGCCGGATCCGCCCCGATGGCGGTGCGCCACGACCGCCGCCGCATGCGCCGCGCGGGCGGCTTGGTCGGCATGTTCGTGCTCGGCGGGGCGGTGGGAGCGCTCGGCTTCAAGTACGTGGGGTTCGTCTGCGTCGTGCCACTGGCCGCGCTGCTGCTCGCACTGTCGATACCACCGCTGCTGCGCGACATTCCGCGTCGCGGCGCCTCGCTCAGCTGACGGCCGGCAGCGTGGCGAGCCACGCGCCGACCAGCGCGAGGCTGTAGCGGCTCGCGACCAGCGAGACGAAGCGCGCGAAGTCGCCATGCGCTTCGTCGTCCGCGCGGTCGGAGATCGTTCGCATGGCCGCGAAGGGCACGCCGTAGTCGTGGCACACCTGCGCCACCGCCGCGCCTTCCATCTCGACCGCAAGCGCATCGGGCAGATCGCGCCGCAGCGCTTCGCTCTCGGCGGTGGTCGACACGAAGCGGTCGCCGCTCGCCAGCAGGCCCCGGTGCACCCTCGGCGACTGCAGGCCGAACTCGTCGACGGCCGCCCGTCCCGTCAGTGCCACTGGATCGCGCAGCACGCTGGCGGCGACGCCCGACAGCGCATCGCCGATCACGCGGTCCGCAACGAAACGCGACAGGCCCATCAACGGCACTTCGTACTTCGGGAAGATCGGAGATGCATCGAGATCGTGCTGCAGCAGTTCGGTCGCGACTACCACGTCCCCCACGCGCACGCCCGGCGCGAGCCCGCCCGCCACGCCCGTGAACACGAGGGCCCGCACGCCGAAGCGTTCAAGCAGCACCGTGGCGGTGACCGCGGCCGCGACCTTGCCGATGCGCGAGAGCACCGCAACCACGGGCTGGCCCTGCAGGTGGCCGACCCAGAAGTCGCGGCCGGCGACGCGCACGCGCTGCTCGTCGGGCATCTGCGCAAGGAGCGCACTCAACTCCTCGTGCATCGCGGCGACGATGGCAACGGGCGCGTGCATCGGCTACTTGATATCCACGCCGTAGAAGGTGTGGCGGCCGAACGGACTGAGCTTGAAGTCGACGACCTCCTTGCGCACCGGCTTCAGCTGCACCGCGTGCGCGATGGTGAACCACGGCGCCTGCTCCTTGAAGATGAGCTGTGCCTTCTTGTAGAGCGCGTCGCGCTCGGCCTGCTTGGTGACGCTCTTGGCCTTCACCACGAGGTCTTCGTACGGCTGGTAGCAGAACTTCGAGATGTTGCTGCCGCTGGCCGATTTGGCCGAAGCGCAACCCAGCAGCGTGTAGAGGAAGTTGTCGGGGTCCCCGTTGTCCCCGGTCCAGCCCAGCATGCCCATCTGGTGTTCGCCGGCCTGCAGGCGCTTGCGGTACTCGCCCCACTCGAAGCTCTTGATCTCGGCCTTGACGTTGATCTTGGCGAGGTCGGCCTGCATCAGCTCGGCGATGCGCTTGGCGTTCGGGTTGTACGGGCGCTGCACCGGCATGGCCCACAGGTCGGTCGAGAAGCCGTCGGGGAAGCCGGCCTGCGCCAGCAGCTTCTTCGCGGCTTCGGGGTCGTAGGGGTCGTCCTTCACCGCGTCGTTGTAGGACCACATGGTCGGCGGAATCGGGTTCTTCGCGGCCACGCCGGTCGAGAGGTACACGCCGTCGATGATGGCCTTCTTGTTGATCGCCATGTTGATGGCCTTGCGTACGCGCACGTCGTCGAAGGGCTTCTTCGTGGTGTTGTACGAGAGGTAGCCGACGTTCAGGCCGGGCTGCTCGAGCAGCTGAACATTCGGGTCCTTGCGGATCGCGTCGAGGTCGGCCGGGTTCGGGTACGGCATGACATGGCACTCGCCCTTCTGCAGCTTGGCCCAGCGCACCGATGCGTCGGGCGTGATCGCGAACACGAGGTCGTCGATCTTGGCCTTGCCGCCCCAGTACTGCGGGAAGGCCTTGAAGCGGATGATCGCGTCCTTCTGGTACTGCACGAGGTAGAACGGCCCGGTGCCGATCGGATCCTGGTCGACCTTCTCGGGCGTGCCGGCCTTCAGCATGGCGATGGCGTATTCCTTCGACTGGATGCCGGCGTACTGCATCGCCAGGTTGGCCAGGAACGGCGCCTCGGGCTGGTTGAGCACGATCTTCACCGTGTAGTCGTCGATGCGGTCCACCGTCTTCAGCAGCTTGGGCATGCCCATGTCGTTGAAGTACGAGTGGTTCTGGCTCGTGACCTTGAAGAACGGGTCGCTCTCCTTCCACTGGCGCTCGAGCATGAAGATGAAGTCGTCGGCGTTGAAGTCGCGCGTGGGCTTGAAGCTCTTGCTGGTGCTGTGCCACTTCACGCCCTTGCGCAGGTGGAAGGTGTACTGCGTGCCGTCGGCGGAGATGTCCCACTTCTCGGCCAGGCCCGGCACGACCTTGGTGCCGCCACGCTCGAATTCGACGATGGTGTTGTAGACCTGCGTGGTCACGTCGAACGAGGTGCCAGTGGTGTTCATCCCGGGGTAGAAGTTCTCCGGGCTTCCTTCGGAGCAATACACCAGCGTCTTGGCAGACACCGCGCCGCAGGCCAGGGTAAGGGCTGCAAGCGCTGTCGGCGCCAGGAGCGCCAGGCTTCGTGAGCGGCGCGAAACGGTGGGCTGGGTCTTCATGGGGACTCCTCGAGACAGGGTTGAGAAAAGCCGCCGCCTACGGCGCGGCGAGCACGGGACCATCGGCGCGCACGGGGGCCGCACCATCGAGAAACTGCTCGGCGTAGTGGCAGGCCACCAGACGTTCGTCGAGTAAGCGCGGCAGCGGCCGCTCCTCGCGGCAGCGCGGTTGCACGTGCGGGCAACGCGTGCTGAAGACGCAGCCGGGAGGCGGGCTCAGCGGCGACGGCAGCTCACCCTTGAGCACGATGCGCCGGCTGCTGAGCCCCGGCGTGGACGCCAGCAGCGCCTGCGTGTACGGATGCAGCGGCCGCGCGAAGATGCGCGACTTGGGGCCCTGCTCCACCGCGTGGCCGAGGTACATCACGAGCACGTCGTGCGCGATGTGGCGCACCACGCCCAGGTCGTGCGAGATGAAAAGGTACGCCAGGCCCAGTTCGGCCTGCAGGTCGGCCAGCAAATTGAGCACCTGCGCCTGGATCGACACGTCGAGCGCAGACACCGGCTCGTCGGCCACAAGGAGGCGCGGGTTGAGCATCAGCGCGCGCGCGATGGCAATGCGCTGGCGCTGGCCGCCCGAGAACATGTGCGGATAGCGGTTGGCGTACTCGGGCCGCAAGCCCACGCGCGCGAGCATGTCGCCGGCCCTGGCGGCGCGCTCCGACTTGCCCATGGTGGTGTTGATGGCGAGCGGATCCTCGAGCACCGTCGAGATCTTCTTGCGCGGATTGAGCGAGCCGTAGGGGTTCTGGAACACCAGCTGCACGGCCTGGCGCAGCTCGCGCCTGCGTTCGGACGGCGGGTTCACCGCGTCGGCCCCCACCAGCGTGAGCTGCCCCGCGGTCGGCTTCTCGATCAGCGCGACCATGCGCGCCAGCGTCGACTTGCCGCAGCCCGACTCGCCGACCACGGCCAGCGTGCGCCCGCGCTCGATGCGAAAGGAAATGTCGCCCACGGCCCGCAGGTGCGCGGGCGCGCGAAACAGCCCGCGGCGGATGTCGTAAGTGCGCTGGAGGTTGCTCGCCTCCACGACCACTTCGGTCGAAACGGCGTTCGATGTCCCGCTCATGGCAGCACCTCGATCGCCTGTTGCCGCGGCGGGTCTTGCGCGATGGCCGCCATGCGCCCCGGTTCGCCGAGCGGAAAGTGGCAGCGCACCTCGGCGCCCTGCGATTCGCGCAGCGCCGGCCGCACCTGGCAGGCACGCTCGGTGACGTAGCCGCAGCGCGGCGCGAACAGGCAGCCCGCGGGCCGGTCGTGCACGCCCGGCACCACGCCGCTGATGGTGGCGAGCCGCCCCTCGGGCGCAGCGCGTTCCGGCAGCGCCGCCAGCAGGGCCTCGGTGTACGGATGCTGCGGCGATGCGAAGAGCCGGTCGACGCGCTGGTGCTCCATCACCTGCCCCGCGTACATCACGGCGATGCGCTGCGCCATCTCGCTCACCACGCCCATGTTGTGCGTGATGAGCACCAGCGCCATGCCGCGCTCCTTCTGCAGCTCGCGCAGCAGGTCGAGGATCTGCGCCTGGATGGTCACGTCGAGCGCGGTGGTCGGCTCGTCGGCGATCAGGAGGCGCGGATTGCAGGCGATGGCCATGGCGATCATCGCGCGCTGGTTCATGCCGCCCGAGAGCTGGTGCGGATAGCTGCCCAGGCGCGACGATGCGGCCGGAATGCCCACCTGCTCGAGCAGTTCGGTCGCGCGCTTCTTCGCTTCGCGCTTGTCGAGCTTCAGGTGCAGCCGCAGCGTTTCCATGAGCTGGAAGCCGATGGTGAAGCAGGGGTTGAGGCTGGTGGTCGGCTCCTGGAAGATCATCGCGACCTCCTTGCCGACCAACGCGCGGCGCGCCTTGTCGGAGATGCCGAGCAGGTCCTTGCCCGCGAAGCGCATGTGCTCGGCGCGCACGCGGCCCGGAAAGCCGACGAGGCCCATCAGCGCCATCATCGTGACGCTCTTGCCCGAACCCGACTCGCCGACGATGCCGAGCACCTCGCCTTCTTCGAGCGTGAGGCTCACGCCGTCCACCGCATGCAGCACGCCGCCCTGCGTCGGGAACTCGACGTGCAGGTCCTTGATGTCCAGGAGACTCATCTCACCCCCAGTCTTCGCGCACTTCGTGTCGCTGCGCCAACCCCCTTGCAGGGGGCGATACCTGCGGCCCGGCAAAGCCGGTTCCGCGGTATCCCTGGAATGAGGCGGTCGATACTGTTCATCGTTTCAATTTGGGGTCGAGCGCATCGCGCAGCCCGTCGCCCAGCAGGTTGAAGGCCAGCACGGCCGCAAGGATCGCCAGGCCCGGGAAGGTGACGACCCACCAGGCGCGCAGTACGAACTCGCGCGCGTCGGCCAGCATGGTTCCCCATTCGGGCGACGGCGGCTGCGCCCCCAGGCCGATGAAGCCGAGCGCGGCCGCATCGAGGATGGCGGTCGAGATGCCGAGCGAGGCCTGCACGATCAGCGGTGCGGCGCAGTTGGGCAGCACCTCGCGGAACATCAGGCGCAGTGTGCCGGCGCCGCTCACGCGAGCAGCGGTCACGTAGTCGCGCGAAATTTCGGCGATGACGGCCGCACGCGTGATGCGCACATAGTGCGGCAGCACGACGATGGCCACGGCGATCATCGCGTTGATCAGCCCCGGCCCGAGGATCGCGACGATCACGATCGCCATCAGCAGGCTCGGCATCGTGAGCACGATGTCCATCAACCGCATGATCGCGATCTCGAGCACGCCGCGGAAGAAGCCCGCGATCAGCCCGAGCACCACGCCCACGGCCACCGAAATGGCCACCACCGCGACGCCGATGGACAGCGACAGCCGTGCGCCGTGCATCAGGCGCGAGAGGATGTCGCGCCCGATCGCGTCGGTGCCGAGCAGGTAGCTCGCGGAACCGCCCTGCTGCCACGCTGGCGGCAGCAGGAAGACGGCGCTGTTGGTCTCGTTGGGCGCGTGCGGTGCGATCCACGGCGCGAACAGCGCGATCAGCAGCAGCACGACGATGGTGGCGAGCCCGATGACCGCGCCGCGGTTGGCGGAGAAGGCCGTCCAGAACTCGCGCCAGGGTCCTGGGGGCGCCGCGCTTCTTGTGCCGGCCGGGACTGCTTGTTGTGTCGTCGCCATGGCTTCAGTGCCTGATGCGCGGGTTGATGACGCCGTAGGCCACGTCGACCAGCAGGTTGACCAGCATCACGATTCCTCCGAGCAGCAGCATGCCGCCCTGCAGCACCGGATAGTCGCGCCGGCCGATGGCCTCGATGAGCCACTTGCCGACGCCGGGCCAGGAGAAGATGGTCTCGGTGAGGATGGCGCCCGTGAAGAGCACGCCCACCTGCAGCCCGATGACGGTCACGACCGGGATCAGCGCATTGCGCAGCGCATGCAGCCCCACCACGCGAAAGCGCGACAGCCCCTTGGCGCGCGCGGTGCGGATGTAGTCCTCGCCCAGCACTTCGAGCATGGCCGAGCGCGTCATGCGCGCAATGACCGCGAGCGGCACCGTGCCGAGCACGATGGCCGGCAGGATCAGGTGGTGCAATGCCGACCAGAAGGCACCGATGTCACCGGCGCGCAGGGAGTCGATCAGCAGGAAGCCGGTTTCGGGCTCGATGTAGTACTGCACCGCGATGCGCCCCGACACAGGCGTCCACCCGAGCTGCACCGAGAAGAACAGGATCAGCAGCAGCCCCCACCAGAAGATCGGCATCGAGTAGCCGGTGAGCGAGGTGGCCATCACGCCGTGGTCGAAGATGGAATTGCGCCGCACTGCCGCGAGGATGCCGGCCGGCAGCCCGAGCAGCAGCGCGAAAAGAATGGCGCAGGCCGCGAGCTCGACCGTGGCAGGAAAGAGCGCGAGGAACTCGCTCATCACCGTGTCCTGCGTGATCAGCGACTTGCCGAGGTCGCCGTGCAGCACGCGCCCGATGTAGATGCCGTACTGCACGATCACCGGCTTGTCGAAGCCGTACGCGGTGCGCAGCTGGGCGTGGCGCACGGGGTCGATCCCGCGCTCGCCGGCCATCGTCTCGATGGGGTCGCCCGGCACCAGCCGGATGAGGAAGAAAGCGAGCAGCGTCATGCCGATGAAGGTCGGCACCAGCAGGCTCACGCGGGTCAGGAGGAATCGAAACATCGATCGCGAATATGCAAGATCGATGCCGCAGCCCTCACCGGGCCGAACCCTTACTTCTTCGCGTCGCGCAACTCGCGGCGAAGGATCTTTCCGACCGGTGTCTTCGGCATGTCGCTACGAAACTCCACGATTCGCGGCTGCTTGTAACCCGTAAGGTTTGCCCGGCAGTATTCGCGCACCTGCGCTTCCGTGAGCGAAGGGTCTTTCTTGACGATCACCAGCTTCACGGCCTCGCCGGTTTTCTCGTCGGGCACGCCGACCGCGGCGCATTCGAGCACGCCCGGAATCAGTGCAACCACGTCCTCGACCTCGTTCGGGTACACGTTGAAGCCCGACACCAGGATCATGTCCTTCTTGCGGTCGACCACCTTGAAGTAGCCGCGCTCGTCGACCACGCCGATGTCGCCGCTCTTGAAGTAACCGTCGGGCGTCATGACCTTGGCGGTCTCGTCGGGGCGCTGCCAGTAGCCGGCCATCACCTGCGGGCCCTTGATGGCGATTTCGCCGCGCTCGCCGGCCGGTACTTCGTTGCCGTCGTCGTCGAGCAGCTTGAGCCAGGTGCTCGGCAGCGGCAGGCCGATGGTGCCGGTGTAGGCAGTGCTGTTGGTCGGGTTGCAGGTGGCCGACGGCGAGGTTTCCGACAGGCCGTAGCCTTCGCAGATCGGGCAGCCGGTCTTCTCGAGCCACAGCTTCGCGACCGCGGCCTGCACCGCCATGCCGCCGCCGACCGAGACCTTGAGGTTCTTCCAGTTGACGGTGTTGAAGTCGGGGTGGTTCGCCAGCCCGTTGAACAGCGTGTTGACGGCCGGGAAGCTGTGGATGGTGTGCTTCGACAGCTCCTTCAGCACGCCCGCGATGTCACGCGGATTCGGAATCAGGATCAGCTTGCCGCCCGTGCGCATGTTCAGCATCATGCCGACCGTGAACGCGAAGATGTGATACAGCGGCAGGGCGCACACGCTGGTGGGCTGCTCGCCGGCCGGTACCTTGTTCATGACCGGCTCGTTCCACGCCTCGGACTGCAGCACGTTCGCGATCACGTTGCGATGCAACAGCACTGCGCCCTTCGACACGCCGGTGGTGCCGCCGGTGTACTGCAGCACGGCCACGTCGTCAGGCCCGATGGCCACGGGCTTCACCGAAGCACTCGCGCCCTTGTCGAGCGCTTCGTTGAAGCGCACCGCACCCGGCAGGCTGAACTGGGGCACCAGCTTCTTGACGTTGCGCACCATGTAGTTGACGAGCGCACCCTTCAGGAAGCCGAGGCGGTCGCCCATGGAGGCCAGCACGATGTGCTTGATCGGCGTGGCTGCGATGCACTGCTGCAGCGTGGTGCCGAAGTTCTCCATGATGACGATGGCCTTCGCGCCCGAGTCCTTGAGCTGGTGCTCGAGTTCGCGCGGCGTGTACAGCGGGTTCACGTTGACCAGGATCAGGCCGGCGCGCAGGGTGCCCGCCACCGCGATCGGGTACTGCGGGCAGTTGGGCATCATGACCGCCACGCGGTCACCCTTGGCCAGGCCCAGACTCTGCAGGTAACCTGCGAAGGCCTTGCTCTGCCTGTCGGTCTCGCCGTAGCTGATGTCCTTGCCCATGAAGCTGTAGGCCGTGCGGTCGGCGTACTTCGCGAAGCTCTCTTCCATGAGTGCGACCAGCGAGGTGTACTGCGAGGCATCGATATCGGCGGGCACGCCCTGCGGATAGCTGCTGAGCCAGGGACGATCGGTCATTGGATTTGTCTCCTCCGGGAGTCGGACTGTTGAAAACGAAAACGGCGCACGAGGTGGCGCCGCGAAGAGCTCGCCCGCTGCGCGGGCGTGGACCTTCGGCCTATTCGATGGCCTTGCCCATATCTTCCACTACTTTTTTTGCGTCGCCAAAGACCATCATCGTCTTGTCCATGTAGAACAGCTCGTTGTCCAGGCCCGCATAACCGGCGGCCATGGAGCGCTTGTTCACGATGACGGTCTTGGCCTTGTAGGCCTCCAGGATCGGCATGCCGTAGATCGGCGTGCCCTTGGTGAGCGCGGCCGGGTTCACCACGTCGTTGGCCCCCAGGATGATCGCCACGTCCGCCTGCGCAAACTCGCCGTTGATGTCTTCCATCTCGAACACCTGGTCGTACGGCACCTCGGCCTCGGCCAGCAGCACGTTCATGTGGCCCGGCATGCGCCCGGCCACCGGGTGGATCGCGTACTTCACCGTCACGCCCTTGTGCGTGAGCTTCTCCGCCAGCTCGTTGACCGCGTGCTGCGCGCGCGCCACCGCCAGGCCGTAGCCCGGCACGATGATCACGGTCTCGGCGTTGGACAGCATGTAGGCCGCGTCGTCGGCGCTGCCGCTCTTGACCGGACGCTGTTCCTTCGCACCGCCGCCCGCGCTGACCGCCTCGCCGCCGAAGCCGCCCAGGATCACGTTGAAGAACGAGCGGTTCATCGCCTTGCACATGATGTAGCTCAGGATCGCGCCCGAGCTGCCCACGAGGCTGCCCGCCACGATCAGCATCGCGTTGTTCAGGCTGAAGCCGATGCCCGCGGCCGCCCAGCCCGAGTAGCTGTTGAGCATCGACACCACCACCGGCATGTCGGCCCCGCCGATCGGGATGATGATGAGCACGCCCATCACGAAGGCCAGCGCCAGCATCGCGAAGAAGGCCGGCCAGCTCTCGGTGAACATGAACACCAGACCCAGCCCGATCATGGCCAGGCCGAGCACGAGGTTCAGCATGTGCTGGCCCGCGAACTGCACCGGCGCGCCCTGGAACAGGCGGAACTTGTAGGTGCCCGAGAGCTTGCCGAAGGCGATGACCGAGCCGCTGAAGGTGATGGCGCCGATGGCCGCCCCCAGGAACAGCTCGAGCCGGTTGCCCGTGGGGATGGGCGCGCCCTTGGCGATGCCTTCGAGCATGGCCGCGGGTTCGACCACGGCCGCGACCGCGATGAACACCGCCGCCAGGCCGATCATGCTGTGGAAGAAGGCCACCAGCTCGGGCATCTTGGTCATCTCGACCGTCTTGGCGCGCCAGGCGCCGTAGCCGCCGCCGGCCACCAGCCCCAGCAGCACCCAGGCCAGGCCCATGAGGTGGCCGCCGGCGATGTTGTAGATCAGCGCGCCGGTGGTGAGCACGGCGATGGCCATGCCGGCCATGCCGAAGACGTTGCCGCGGATCGAAGTGGTGGGATGGCTCAGGCCCTTCAAGGCCTGGATGAAGCAGACGCTGGCGATCAGGTACAGCAGCGTGACGACGTTCATGCTCATTGGGCTGCTCCTGCGTCAGCCTTCGGTGCGGCCTTCTTTTCCTTCTTCTTGAACATCTCGAGCATGCGCCGCGTGACGAGGAAGCCGCCGAAGATGTTCACCGCCGCGAGAGCGACCGCGAGCACCCCCATGGTCTTGCCCAAAGTGGTTTCGGTGAGCGCGGCCGCCAGCATGGCGCCCACGATCACGATGGCCGAGATGGCGTTGGTCACGGCCATCAGCGGCGTGTGCAGCGCGGGCGTGACGGTCCACACCACGTGGTAGCCCACGTAGATGGCCAGCACGAAGATGATCAGGTTGATGACGGTATGGGAAACGGGATCCATGGGTTCTTCTCCTCGCGTGTTCGCTTACTTCTTCGTGACCTGGCCGTCCTGCGTGACGCGGCAGGCGGCGACGATGTCGTCCTCGAGGTCGATCTTCAGCGCACCTTCCTTGGTGACGATGAGCTTGAGGAAGTCGAGCACGTTGCGCGCATAGAGCGCCGAGGCATCGGCCGCCACCAGCGCCGCGAGGTTGGTCTCGCCGACGATGGTCACGCCGTGCTTGATCACGGTCCTGTCGGCCTCCGACAGCGGGCAGTTGCCGCCCACGCCGTCGGGCCCCTTGCCGGCGGCGATGTCGACGATGACGGAACCCGGCTTCATCGACTTGACCATGTCCTCGGTGATGAGCGTCGGCGCGGCGCGCCCCGGGATGAGTGCAGTGCTGATGACGACGTCGGCGAGCGCCACGCGCTTGGCGACTTCGATCTGCTGGCGCGCGAGCCAGCTCGCGGGCATCGGCTTGGCGTAGCCGCCGACGCCGACGGCTGCTTCCTTTTCTTCATCGGTGTCGTAGGAGACTTCGATGAACTTGCCGCCCAGCGATTCGATCTGCTCCTTCACGCTGGGACGCACGTCGGAAGCCTCGATGACGGCACCCAGGCGCTTGGCGGTGGCAATGGCCTGCAGGCCCGCCACGCCGACGCCCAGGATGACCACGCGTGCAGCCTTCACGGTGCCGGCGGCGGTCATCAGCATGGGGAAGAAGCGCTGGTACTTGTCGGCCGCGATCATCACGGCCTTGTAGCCGGCGATGTTGGCCTGCGATGAGAGCACGTCCATGCTCTGGGCGCGGGTGGTGCGCGGGGCGGCTTCGAGCGCGAAGCCGGTGACACCGGCGGAGGCCAGGCGTTGCAGGCCTGCGGCATCGAAGGGATTGAGCATGCCGATGACGACGGCACCGGACTTCAGCAGCGCGGTCTCCGCATCGGTGGGCGTGCGCACCTTGAGCACCATGTCGGCGGCGAATGCGGCGTTCATGTTGGTGATCTCGGCACCGGCGGCCTGGTAGGCGGCATCGGTGACGCTGGCGGCAACGCCAGCCCCCGACTGCACCCGTACGGTGTGCCCCGAGGCCACCAGTTTCTTCACCGTCTCGGGCGTAACGGCCACGCGGGTTTCGCCGGCCGTCGTCTCGGCAGGCACGCCTATCAGCATAGAGATCTCCTCAGAGCAAGGGGGCAAACGGAACGCGGGCAGAGCTTACAGCAAGATTACAAGCGTTCGTTGTCGCAAAAACGCTCTGTGGTTTTCGCCCCAAAGTGCCGATGAACGTTGTCGCCACCGCTATTCATTCAATAGCGAATTCGGATATTCGATAGCGCGTTCGAGGGAGGCGACACGCGCCCATCCTCGACTGGCCAAGAAAATTAAGGCCGTTTGTCCAGTAAAAAATTGTTAACAGTCATTAATGAGATTCACAATCCAATTCACCATTTGCATCTAATTGTGACCAAATTTATTAACAATTAATCTGGAAAATGCGATTTGCGTGCATTAGTTGCGGCCTTTGAACTTTACGTTAGTCGCAGATGGATACACTTCGACCCCAAATCGTCAGCTCACCGAGACTGACGAAGGAGGAAGAAGGGGATGGAATGCGAATTGCAGTACTCGACGACGGTGTAGATCAACCCAAGCGGATCAGCCAAACCATGACGGCACTCGAGCACGAGTGCCATTCCTATACGGAAGGAAGGGCGCTGTTGCAGGCGATGCGCCGGCAGACCTTCGACCTGCTGATACTCGACTGGAATCTGCCCGACATGAAGGGCCCCGACGTCGTGAAGTCCATTCGCCGCGAACTCAACAGCCGGCTTCCCATTCTTTTCGTGACCGACAGGCACGACGAGGGAGATTTGGTCGAAGGCCTCAATGCGGGCGCGGACGACTTCATGGTCAAGCCCGCCCGCGCCGGTGAACTCGAAGCTCGCGTGAATGCGCTGCTGCGCCGCTCCTACCCGGCCCAGCACGAGGCCGAGCTGATCTTCGGCCCCTACCACTTCTATCCGCCCTCGCGGCTCCTGAAGGTTCGCGGGGTGCAGGTCGAGTTGAAGAACCGGGAGTACGAACTCGCGCTGTTCCTGTTCCAGAACCTCGGGCGGCTGCTCTCGCGCGAACACCTGCACGAGGCCGTCTGGGGCCTTGGCGTCGAGGCGCTGTCGCGATCGCTCGACACCCACATCTCGCGCCTGCGGACCAAGCTCGACCTGCGCCCCGCGAATGGTTTCCTGCTGCTGGCCATCTACGGCCTGGGGTACAGGCTGGAAACGATCGAGGCCGATGCGCTGTCGGGGACCGGCGTGCGCTGAGCCGGGAATCTCCGGCACGCTAAAGTCTCGAACGGTTTCCACCGTTGCGCCCCCAGCCTTGCAGGATTGGCTGTGAGCCCCCAGAAAGATTGAGACGAATGAACCCGATGATCCGATTGCTGCTCGCAGCCACGTTGCTCTGGAGCTGGTTCGGCCCGGCCGCCGCACAAGAGGTCGAAGCCAGCGACATGGTGCGAGGCGGCATGCAGGCGATCCAGATGATCGACCAGGGCAAGGCCGGCGAACTGTGGGACGGCGCCACCCCCGCCGCCCGCAAGCGCGTGACGCGCAACGATTTCACCACCCAGATCGCCAGGAGTCGCGCCCCGATCGGCGCACCGCAGATGCGCATCTGGGTGTCGGTCAACCGCCAGATCGTGGCCGACGCCGACGGCGATACGGCCGGCCAGTACGTCAGCGTCGAATACGAGACCCGCTTCGCGAACAAGCCCGACGGCACCTTGCGCGAACTCGTGAGCTTTCACCTCGACAGCGATCGTGTCTGGCGCTTCAGCGGCTACGCGCTGAAATAAGAAGGCCGAAAACATGGCAGCAGGCCCGCGCTGGAAACCCAACGTCACCGTGGCCGCGGTGATCGAGCGCGACGGGCGCTTCCTGCTGGTCGAGGAGCAGACTGCCGATGGCCTGTGGCTCAACACGCCCGCGGGGCACCTCGACCCCGGCGAATCCCCGGCCGAGGGCTGCGTGCGCGAAACCCTCGAGGAAACCGCCCATCATTTCACGCCAACGGCGCTCATCGGCGTCTACATGGCGCGCTCCCGGCCGCTGGCCGAGCGGGGCGAAGACACCACCTACATGCGCTTCGCCTTCGCGGGCACGCTGGGCGCGTTCGAAGAAGGCCGCCCGCTCGATGAAGGCATCGTGCGCACCGTCTGGATGACGGCGGATGAAATCCGCGCCAGCGTGGCGCGGCACCGCAGCCCGCTGCTGCTGCAGTGCATCGAAGACCATCTGGCGGGCAAGCGCCACCCGCTGGACGTGGTCCACGTCGACGAATCGGTGCGCTCGGCGCCCTGAGTCAGACGATGACGCCGCCGCCAAGGCAGCGTTCGCCGTCGTAGAGCACGGCCGACTGCCCAGGTGTGACGGCCCATTGCGGCTCACCGAAGCGCAAGGCGAAGGCGGCGCCGGAGTCTTCCCCGGCATCCATTTCGCAGGCCGCATCGGCCTGCCGGTAGCGCGCCTTCGAGCCGTAGCTGCCCGGCGCCGGCGGCTCGCCGGAGACCCAGCTCGCATCGTCTGCCTTCAGCGCCGACGACTGCAGCCACGGATGGTCGTGTCCCTGCACCACCCACAGCGTGTTCTTCTCGACGTCCTTGCGCGCCACGAACCACGGCGAATGGTCGCCCGAGCCGCGCTGTGCGCCCCTCTCCTTCACGCCGCCGATGCCCAGCCCCTGCCGCTGCCCCAGCGTGTAGAAGCTCAGCCCCTGGTGCTCGCCCAGCTTGCGGCCGCGGTCGTCCTTGATGGGGCCGGGCTCCTTGGAGATGTAGCGGTTGAGGAACTCACGGAACGGCCGTTCGCCGATGAAGCAGATGCCGGTCGAGTCCTTCTTCTTCGCGTTGGGCAGGCCGATCTCTTCCGCGATGCGGCGCACCTCGGTCTTGTGCAGTTCGCCGACCGGGAACAGCGTCTTCGACAGCTGCGCCTGGTTCAGGCGGTGCAGGAAGTAGCTCTGGTCCTTCGACGGATCGAGCCCCTTGAGCAGTTCGTGCTTGCCGGTGCCCTCGTTCAGGCGCACGCGCGCATAGTGCCCGGTCGCGATCTTCTCGGCACCGAGCCGCATGGCATGGTCGAGGAAGGCCTTGAACTTGATCTCGGCGTTGCACAGCACGTCGGGGTTCGGCGTGCGGCCGGCCTTGTATTCGCGCAGGAACTCGGCGAACACGCGGTCCTTGTAGTCGGCCGCGAAGTTGACGTGCTCGATCTCGATGCCCAGCACGTCGGCCACGCTGGCGGCGTCCACGAAGTCGATGTTCGACGAGCAATATTCGCTGTCGTCGTCGTCTTCCCAGTTCTTCATGAAGATGCCGACCACCTCGTGCCCCTGCTGCTTGAGCAGGTGCGCCGTCACCGCGGAGTCCACTCCGCCACTCAGTCCCACAACGATCCGATGCTTTGCCATAAGCCCCCTATTGTCCCAGCCCCGTCGAAGGGGCTTCCGGCGTGTGGGAAATCGGGAAAACCCGTGTCGCCGGTTTGTCAGCCCACGGGCCATCGACGGGAGGGCCGGCGCTAAAGTGATTCCGGACGAAGCGGCAGCAAGACCCGCCACGCCATTCACGACAACAGCAAGCGGAGACAAGACGCATGGCCACACCTTCCACCGCCTCGAATTCCGGCGACACCCTCCCCTGGACACGCGCCTACCCCGCGGGCATGCGCTGGGACGCCGAGCTGCCCGTGAAGCCGGTGCAGCAGATGCTCGACGAGGCCGTCGAGCGCTGGCCCGAGCGCTCCGCCGTCGAGTTCATGGGCCAGGTCATCACCTACCGCGAACTCGGCGCCGCCGTCGAGCGCGCGGCCAAGGGCCTGCAGGACCTGGGCGTGAAGCCCGGCGTGCACGTGGGCCTCTACCTGCCGAACACGCCGCACTACCCGATCGCCTTCTTCGCCGTGCTGAAAGCCGGCGGCACGGTGGTGAACTATTCGCCGCTCGACGCCGAGCGCGTGCTGGCCCACAAGATCGAGGACAGCCGCACCGACATCCTGGTCACGCTCGACCTCGTCAACCTCTACCCGCAGATGGCGCGCCTGCTCGACAACTCCCGCCTGAAGACGCTGGTGGTCGGCAGCCTCGGCGACTACGGCGCCATGGGCGACAAGGTGCAGGCCCAGCTGCAGGGCGCCGGCCAGATCGCCCCCGTGCCCGTGGACGACCGGCACGTGCGCTTCACCGACCTGCTCAGGAGCGAAGGCGCCCACAAGACCTATCCGCTGGGCGACCTCGCCGAAAAGATCGTAGTGCTCCAGTACACCGGCGGCACCACCGGCCTGCCCAAGGGCGCGATGCTCACGCACGCCAATCTCACGTCGGCCTCGGCGCAGTACTACGAATCGACCAAGGGCGATCCGCCTATCCTGGCCGAGGGCACCGAGCGCTTCCTGGTGGTGCTGCCGCTCTTCCACATCTTCGCGCTCAGCGCCGCGATGCTGCTTGGCGTGCGCCTGGGCGCGGCGCTGGTGCTGCACACGCGCTTCGACGTCGACGCGGTGATGAACGAGCTCGCCGCCAGCCGGATCAGCGTGTTCCCCGGCGTGCCGACGATGTACACCGCCATCCTCTCGCACCCCAAGGCGAAGGAGATGGACCTGCGCTCGCTCAAGTTCTGCGGCTCCGGCGGCGCGCCGCTGCCGGTGGAAGTGGAGCAGCGCTTCTTCGAGCTCACCGGATGCCACCTCAACGAGGGCTGGGGCATGACCGAGACCTCGCCCGTGGGCACCTTCACGCCCGCACGCGGCCTGCGCAAGGCGGGCTCGTGCGGCATGCCGCTGCCGCAGGTGCGCATCAAGCTCGTGAGCCTGGACGATCCCTCGAAGGACGTCACCGCCTTCGGCGAGGCTGGCGAGCTCTGCATCAAGGGCCCGAACGTGATGAAGGGCTACTGGAACAACCCCAAGGCCACGGCCGAGTCGATGACGGCCGACGGCTACTTCCGCAGCGGCGACGTGGCGAAGATGGATTCCGACGGCTACCTCTACATCGTCGACCGCACCAAGGACATGCTGCTTTGCGGCGGCTACAACGTCTATCCGCGCGTGCTGGAAGAGGCGGTGTACGAGCATCCCTCGGTGGCCGAGGTCTGCGTGATCGGCATCCCCGACGAGTACCGCGGCCAGTCGCCCAAGGCCTTCGTGAAGCTGAAGGAAGGCGCGCCCGAATTGACGCTCGACGAGCTCAAGTCATTCCTGAAGAACCGCCTGGGCAAGCACGAGATGATCGGCGCGCTGGAGATCCGCGCCGAGCTGCCCAAGACACCCGTGGGCAAGCTCTCGAAGAAGGATCTCGTCGACGAGGAAGCCCGCAAGCGGGCAGCTTGACCGCAGCTACCGCTTCATCTGCCCGAACGCCTCGGCCAGCAGCTCGTAGGAGCGCAGCCGGGCGACATGGTCGAACACCTGTGAGGTGATCATGAGTTCGTCGGCGCCGGTGCGTGCGACGAAAGCTTCCACGCCCTTCTTCACCGTCTCGACCGAGCCGACCGCCGAGCACGACAGCACCGAGTCGAGCAGCGCGTTCTCCGCCGGCCCGACCTTCTGGCGGTAGTTTTCCACCGGCGGCGGCAGGCGCCCCGGCCGGCCGCTGCGCAGGTTCACGAAAGCCTGCTGCCACGAGGTGGCGCGGAACTCGGCTTCGGCATCGGTGTCGGCCGCGAACACGTTGAAGCCCAGCATCACGTACGGCTTCTGCAGCTGCGCCGAGGGCTTGAAGGTCTCGCGATAGATCTGGATGGCCTGCATGATCTGCTGCGGCGCGAAGTGCGAGGCAAAGGCGTAGGGCAGGCCCAGGTGCGCCGCGAGCTGCGCGCCGAAGGTGCTCGAACCGAGGATCCACACCGGCACCTCGAGCCCCGCGCCGGGCACGGCCCGCACCGGCTGCTGCGGCGTCTTCGACATGAAGTCCATCAGCTCGATCACGTCCTGCGGAAACTGGTCCGCGTCCGATTCGAGGTTGCGCCGCAAGGCCCGCGCGGTGCGCTGGTCGGAGCCCGGTGCGCGCCCGAGGCCGAGGTCGATGCGCCCCGGGTACAGCGACTCCAGCGTGCCGAACTGCTCGGCGATCACGAGCGGCGAATGGTTCGGCAGCATCACGCCGCCGGCGCCGATGCGGATGGTCGACGTGCCCGCCCCCACATACGACAGCAGCACCGCAGTGGCCGCGCTCGCGATGCCCGGCATGCCGTGGTGCTCGGCCAGCCAGTAGCGCGCGTAGCCCAGCTTCTCGCCATGCTGCGCCAGCGAGAGCGAGTTGCGGAACGACTGCGCGGCATCGCTGCCTTCGGTGATCGGGGAAAGGTCGAGGATCGATAACGGAATCATGGCGCGATCATGGCGCGAACCGCCGAAGCCGTCGCGCGAGGGGCTATTCGGTTGGGTATGGCGTCATCACGCTCACGCGCCGGGGCTCCGCTTGCGCCATTGGCCGAGGTCGGCTTCGATGCGCTCGTCGACGTTGCCGCTCCAATGCGCGCCAAAGCCGGCCGCGCGCAGCAACTCCACGATGCGGTGGCCCACCACCACGGTGTTGGCTTCGCGCTGCTCGATCTCGGGGATCATGCCGCCGCTGAAGGCCAGGCGCAGGCGGCCGGTGCGCACCGCGGTGTCGAGGTCCTGCGAGTGATAGAAGCAGCAGCCGCGAACGCCCGAGGCCAGCCGCCCCGCGGCGCGCCACTGCTCGCGCACGTCGTCGTGGCCGTCGGCCAGCGTGTTGCCCGCGCGATGCAGCGCAATGATCTTCTCGCCGCGCAGCTGCGCGAAAACCGCTTCGAGCCGGTCGTATTCGGTCTGCGCGGGCCACCCGGATTCAGCCGCGCGCTTGGCGGCGCAGGCGCGTGCGGCCTCGGCCTTCACCCAGGCACGGTCCTCGGCGGAGAGCTCATCCGGATCGAGGTACTCGTCGGTGATCATCCATTCGACGTCGGCATCGGGATGGAAGCCGCTCCACACAAGATCGTGGATGCGTCCGCGTGTGTCTTCGGGATCGAGAGTAAGGGCCATGCGTGTTGGGTTGCCGCATCGGCGGCGACGAATCGTGCTTTCTTGTTTGTCTGTTGGCGGGAGCGGTTTATTTTCGCCCACCGCACCAGGACGGCGCAGTAATGCGAAAGCATGAGCCCCTGCGGCCACCCCTTCCGCGCCGCGCCATCATGAAGGATGCGCCAGGACAAGGCAATGCAACGCGGCCCCCTGTGGCTGGCTATGCTCGGCGGCTCTTCATGCCGCAGCGCCATCCTTCCATCGACCTGATCGCCCACCCTCGCGTGGCCGGGCTGCCGCCTTTCGACGAACACGTGCCCACCGAATGGTGCTCCGACGCGCCACAGGCCACCGAGCGCATGCAGAAGCCGTTCTCCGACTGGATCGCATGGCTGGTCGCGCTGGCGGTGCTGGCCTTCATGGCCGCGTTCGGCTTCCAGGCCGTCACGTGGTCGCTGCGCGGCGGCTGGCAGTGGCTCTGGCTGCTGGTGGGGCTGCCGTTCTCCGGCATCTTCTCGGCGTCGACGGTGATGTTCCTCGTGACCACGCTGCGCGAGCGCCGCCGCGTGCGCGTGGCACTCGAAAACATGTCGCTTGAATGCGGCGAAGGCTTCCGCGCGGACATGCCGCTGGACCAGCGCCTGCGCGCGACAGTGCCGCCCGCGCGGGACGGCGAACGCACCGCGGCGCCGGAGCGCATCCGCGTGCGCCTGATGCAGCGCGCGATCCGCCACGACCCCGACGGCCACGCCGTGCTGGTCGACGAGTGCCGCGGCGAAACGGTGGCGCATTGCGAAGCCACCGACGATGCGCGCGGCAGCCGGCGGGTCTATGCGTGGACGCTGCGCGCGGGCCCAGCGCACGAAGGCGCGACGCAATGGTTCATCACGCTGCACGACGCGGCGCTGCCCGGCGGCCCGCCCTTCCTCGTGGCGGCGCTGCGGGAACTGCCTTCGGGCTGAGCCGGCCAAAAAAAACCGGGCCATGCAAACGCATGGCCCGGTTTCTGTCTTTCGCCAGGCGGGAGGCTGCCGCGGCGGATTACAGCGGCAGGCTGTCGCCGCGGGCTGCAGCGCGGGCGGCGGCACGCACCGCGGCGCGGTCCACCGTGCTGGCCAAGACCGGTGCCGCAACGGCGGAAGCGCCTTCGGCATACGGATCGGCGCTGTGCGCAGCGGCCACGGCATCGGCGCGAACGGCGGCGCGGCTGACGGTCGAGACGATCGCGCGGGCCGGGCCGGCATCGGCGCCGGTGGCGTAGGGGTTGGCGCTGTGGGCAGCAACCACGGCCTGGCCGGCGACGTCGGCGCGGCTGGCGGCCGAGGTCAGCTGGTGCACGCCTTCGTACGATTCAGCGTGGGCGGCGCCGGCAGCGGCCAGCAGGGCGATGGAGATAGCGGAGAGGAGCTTCGAGGCGGTCATTTGGATGTCCTTCAATTCGTTTCAGTTCTTTTGCACTTGGATGATTTCGAACCGGTCTTGGGTGGGTCACCGCCCCGTCGGGGGGCGGCCACCTCGCTCGGGGCCCTGTTCACCCAGATCGGCTTGGGGGCCGGTCTGTGAGATGAATTGTGCGCCGTTATCTAAGTAAAAACCCTTAGCAAACAGAACCACGGCGTTCACACGTTGGAAACAATCTCCCGTTTCCGGAGGAGATCGCGGCTTGCCGTAGAGTCTTTGCATGCGCGAGCCCGCCTCCCCTCTTCCACCCCTCCCACCCCTGGCGGCCTGGGGCACCGCGGACACCGTCTTCGACGGGCTGGCAGGCGCGTGGGACCTGGAGCGGACCATCGAGGGCCAGGCCTCCATGAGCGGCGTCGCGGTGTTCACGCCGCTTGAGACTGGAATGCTGAAGTACCGCGAAGAGGGCCGGATCCGGCTGGCCGACGGCAAGGAGTTCGACGGGCATCGCGAATACTTCTTCGAGCGCACTCCCGGTGGCTTCGCGGTGCACTTTGCCGAGAGCCCGACGCGCCTGTTCCATGCCATCGGCATCGTGCGCAACGGCGATGTGCTCGCGGGGTCAGCCACTCACCTGTGCACGCCCGACACCTACGACAGCGGCTATCGCTTTCTGCCGGACGGCTCCTTCACGATCCGCCACGCGGTGCGCGGCCCGCGCAAGGACTACCTCTCGGCCACCGTCTTCACACGGCGCGGCGGCTAGATCGACGGGTCAGTCGCGATCGAGGCGCCAGCCCGGCATGCCGCGCATCACGGTCTGCACGAGCATCGCGCAGAGGCCGCACTTGATCAGGTCGCCGGGAATGAAGACCAACATGGCCAGCGCCGCTTTCGGCAGCGGCATGTGGGCCACCCACGACAGCCCGACGATGCCGAAGGCATAGATCACGAAGATGCCGCCGATCACCGACGACAGGAAGGCCGCCGCCAGCAGCGGCAGGCCCGTGGCGCCAGCCATGCGGCGCACCGCCAGGCGCATCAGCAGGCCGCAGGCGAAGGCGCCGAACATCCAGCCGAACAGGAAGCCCGACGTCGGCCCCACGAACACGCTCAGGCCGCCTCGGCCGCCGGGCAGCAACGGCAGGCCCAGCGCCACCGCGAGCAGGAACAGCGCGATGGCCAGGAAGCCGCGGCGCGGCCCCAGCAGGCAGCCCGCCAGCATCACGCCCAGCGACTGCAGCGTGATCGGCACACCGAACGGCAGGTCGATCTTCGGGATCAGGCCGAACACCGCCATCAGCGCCGCGAACAGAGCGATGTAGGAGAGCGAGCGGGACGAAGTGAGGGAGCCTGTGGTGGTGGTCATGGCGATCGCTTTCGAGGAATAGGACTGGAGCTCAGCGCCCGAGCCGCGCGGCCAGCGCATCGGCCACGCGCTCCGCAGTCTGCAGCGTACGGATGGTCAGCGGTGCCAGCAGCCGCAGGCCGCCGCCGTGGCCTGCGCGCGCGCGGTAGGCGTCGTCGAGGCGCTGCCACTGCACGTAGAAATTCTCGGCGAAGCGCAGCATCAGGCCAAGCCCGAGCGCGATCCGCTCGGTCGGCACGCCGAAGCGCTGCAGCGGGTGCAGCACCGCCTCGAGCACCGCGAGCAGGTCTTCGAAGCGCGTGGTCAGCGTGAGCATCAGCGCGAGCGTGGCCGCGCTGGCAAGGCGCAGCGCGCTGGCCACGCCGAGCGGGGTCGTGCCCATCGCCCAGTGGAAGCCGACGATCATCCCGCCCGCGATCGCCACGCCGAGCAGCATGCGCGCGCGGCGCCATGCGGGCGGCCCGAGCGAGGCGAAGATCAGCAGCACCACCGCACAGGCGATGGCCAGGTGCACCGGCCGTTCGACCAGCACCAGCAGCGTGCCGCACACCGACAGCAGCGCGAGCTTGACCCACGCGGCGATCGCATGCATCCACGTCGGCTGCTCCGAGTAGAGGCTACGCACGGCGGCCCCGCTCCGATGCGGCGCGCTCGCGCACGTTCTCGGCGTAGGCCTCGCACACCTCGCGGCCCGGCCCGTCGGCGCGCACCCTGCCCTGTTCGAGCCACAGCACGCGCTCGAAGTCGTAGACGTGTTCGAGCAGGTGCGTGGACACGAGGATCTGGTGATCGCTGGCGTCGAGCTGCGCGGCCAGCCGCGCCTGGCTCAGGAGGTCGAGGCTGGCGAAGGGCTCGTCGAGCAGCAGCGTGGCGGGCTCGCTGATCTGCAAGGCCAGCAGGCAAACCTGCTGGCGCTGGCCCTGGCTCAGCTCGCCCACGGCGCGAGCGGCCCAGGCCTCGAGCCCGCGCCGCGCGAGAAAGTCGCGCGCCTGCTGCCGCGCCGCCTGCCGCGTTTCGCCGCGCGCCGTGAGGCTGAAAGCCAGCTCCTCGGCCACGGTCGGAAAGATGATCTGGTCGTCGGGGTTCTGGAACATCAGCCCCACGTGCTTCGACAGCTGCCTGCGGTCGGCCTGCGTGTCGCAGCCATGCACCACCACCCGGCCCTGCTGCGGCTGGTCGAGCCCGCTGATCAGGCGGAACAGGCTGCTCTTGCCCGCGCCGTTGTCGCCGATCAGGCCGATGCGCGCCTCCTGCAGGTGGAGCGTCAGCCCCTCGAAGACATGCTGGCTGCCGCGCACCAGCGTCACCGCTTCGAGGCGGATGCTGTGCGGGGAATCGGGTTCGGGCGGGGTCGGCTGCGGCAAGGGGCGCCCACTGTACCCGAACGCGCCCTTGCGGCGCGGAGCTCAGGGCGTGGCGGCGAAGAGCCCGTTGATCTCACCGACCGACAGCATGCCCTCGCCCATCGCGCCGAAGCGGCCATGCTCGAAGGCCTCCCTGGCGATGCGGCCGACCAGCCCCAGCGCCGACTGCAGCGGGCCGCAGCCGAGGCTGATGCGCCGCGCGCCGGCACGCGCAAAGCCCTCGGCCGGCGGCGCACCGGCATAGCCCGCATACACGTTCACGGGCAGGCTCACCGCACCGGCCATGCCGGCGATTTCTTCGAGGCTGGACATGCCGGGCACGAAGATGCCGTCGGCGCCCGCCGCCGCGTAGAGCCGAGCGCGGCGCTTCGCCTCCTCGAAGCGCGCCGCCGGGTCGTCCCAAGGCACAAAGTAGGCGTCGGTGCGCGCGTTGATGAAAAAGCGCGCGTCCAGCTTGCGGATGGCGGCGATGCGCTCGCACAGCACCTCCGGCGACGCCAGCTCGCGCGTGCCCGGCCGCGTGCCGTCCTCGATGTTGATGCCGGCCGCACCCATGTCGATCAGCGCGCCCGCCACGTCGCACACCGCCTGCGCGCTGTCGCCGAAGCCGCTTTCGATGTCGACGCTCACCGGCACGCCCGCCACGCGGCAGATGCGCGCACAGGCCGCGAGCAACTCGCTGGCCGGCATGCGCTCGCCGTCCGCGTAGCCGAGCGACCAGGCCATGCCCGCGCTGGTGGTGCCGAGGGCCGTGGCCCCGGCGCGCTCGACGATGCGCGCGCTGGCGGCGTCCCAGGCGTTCACCAGCACCAATGGGTCGGGCCCGGCGTGCAGGCGATGAAAGATGCCGGCTTGCTGCCGTGACGATTCGGCGGAATGCATGTGTGATGGCCCGAGGGCGTTGTGGAATGACTGCAGCGTAAGGGTGTCCCGCATCCAGGACTTGGAGAAACTTGCTCCTGCCGCGCTCTGCGCCGCTCAGGAAGCCATCAGCGCCACCACCGGATAGCGCCGCCACCCAGGCTCCGCATGGCGCTGTCCATGGGCGAAGAGAAAACCCAGTACCGCTTGCGGATCGGACAGCTTGTCGGGGTGATCGACCTTCCATTGCTCGAACTGCCGCTTCAGCGCGGGTTCTTCCTCCAGCATCCGAAGCGCGGTGTCCTCGAAGACGTAGGCCGAGAAGTTCTCCTTCTTCTCCAGCACGCTGTTGAAGAAGCCCCAGCGGAAGAAGCTGTCGTGGGCTTCGGGCTCCAGCGTCTCGACCACGTAGCGGGCATTGGCCTGGTCCAGCGGCACCCACACGTCGCCCGCATGCGCCTGGAAGGGCTCGGTGTGCGCAGCGAGCACCACCTCATCATGGAACATGTGCCCTTCGTAGGCGTTCGCGCGGGAGACCACGCTCCGGATGCGATACACACGCGCCGCATCGAACAGCCGGTCCGCTTCGAGACGCTGCAACTCGACGCCATTCCACGCCAGCCGCTCGATCACTTCGCGCCAGGCCCGGGGCACGAGATAGGCCTTGGGCGCGGCGACGGACGCGACTTCGACGCAGCGGTCGAAGTGCACGATGTCCTTCTCCCAAGGCTGGCCGCGGTCGTAGGCCAGGCGCTCATAAGTACCCAGCCGGCTGGGCGTGCGAACCGCGCGATAGCCCTTGAAGCGCAAGCTCGCCGGCCGGCTGCGGTCGTTGCGCCATGCCAGCGGCCAGCGCGCCTGTTGCGCCGTGGTGGCCCGGGCCTCGCGGCGCAGTTCCTGAATGCGCGCCGCATGCCCCACGGTGAACTCCAGCACCACCTCGACCAGCGTCCGCATGGCAGCCACGCGGTCGGCAAAGGGCTTGAGCATGTGGGTCTCGGGCATGAAGCCGATGGTGTGGTGCAGTGCCGCGTAGCCGGTGGAAAAGCGCGGCAGGTCGAGGAAGTCCTCGATGCCGTCGTCGGGCGTCTCGGCCAGCAGGTTCACGTATGGGCAGGTTGGCCAGCCGCGCCGGTCCATGCCGGCGTAGATCGCCGGCAGCATGCTCTCGCGCAGGAACTGTCCCGGCCCGCCGCCCAGCTTGTCGGGCTGGGTCGGGATCAGCGTCATGGTGTAGCTGTAGTCCGCGCCGTTGGAGGTGTGGGTGTCGACCATCACGTCCGGGTCCCACGCGGTGAAGAACTTGTTGAACACCTGCGCGGCGAGGCTGTCGCACTTGATGAAGTCGCGGTTCAGGTCGAGGTGCCGGCCGTTGCCGCGGAA
Source organism: Variovorax sp. Varisp36 (assembly GCF_047304235.1). Classification (NCBI taxonomy): domain Bacteria; kingdom Pseudomonadati; phylum Pseudomonadota; class Betaproteobacteria; order Burkholderiales; family Comamonadaceae; genus Variovorax; species Variovorax sp. Varisp36. The sequence continues at coordinate 165,102 of NZ_JBGLYU010000003.1, read as the reverse complement.
ACCGAACGACTCGGGGCCGAGCTGGTTCACGCGCGAGGTGTCCTGGCGGTTGATGCAGCCGTCCACGTTGTAGACCGGGATGAACAGGAACACGGTGCCGCCCAGTGCCGCGAGCTGCTCGGGCCGGGTGCAGAAATCGCGCACCAGCGCCATGCAGGCGTCGATGCCCTCGGGCTCGCCGGGGTGGATGCCGTTGTTGTTGAAGAACACCGGGCGGCCCTGCTGCTTGAGCGTCTCGCGGTCGAACACGCCGTCCGCAGTGACCACGCCGGCGTGAAGGGGAACGCCGGTGTCCGACACGCCGATCTCGCCCCAGTGCAGCACGCCGGGAAAGTGGTCGGCCAGCCGCTGGTAGAAGGCCACGCATTCGGCCCAGGTGGTGGTCTGGTTGCCGTTGCCTGCCTCGAACGGCGTGGAGTACGGTGTGGCTCGTGAAGAGGTCATGGGAAGAAGGCTACAGTAGTCGCCCCAATCCGGTCGTCCAGCCCTTCTTTCTGCAAAAGAGCCAGACAAGGCCGCAACACACATTCGAGGAATCAGACATGGGCGCCCAATGGAAAGCAAAACACAAGGACCTGGCGGCCAATGCCAAGGGCCGGCTCTTCGGCAAGCTCGCCAAGGAAATCATGATCGCCGCGCGCGCGGGCGCCGACCCGGCCTCCAACTCGCGCCTGCGGCTGGTCGTGGAGCAGGCCCGCAAGGTCTCGATGCCCAAGGAAACGCTCGACCGCGCCATCAAGAAGGGCGCGGGACTCACGGGCGAGGCGGTGCATTTCGAGCACGTGATCTACGAAGGCTTCGCGCCGCACCGCGTGCCGGTGATGGTCGAGTGCCTGACCGACAACGTGAACCGCACCGCGCCTGAAATGCGCGTGCTGTTCCGCAAGGGCCAGCTGGGCACCTCGGGCTCGGTGTCGTGGGACTTCGACCACGTCGGCATGATCGAAGCCGAACCCGCCAGGCCCGACGCCGACCCCGAAGTGGCCGCCATCGAAGCCGGCGCGCAAGACTTCGAGCCGGCCGGCGAAGGCCATGCGGCGGTCTTCCTGACCGACCCCACCGACCTCGACCTCGTGAGCCGCGCATTGCCGGCCCAGGGCTTCACCGTGCTGTCGGCCAAGCTGGGCTACAAGCCGAAGAACCCGGTCGATCCGGCGAGCCTGAGCGCGGAAGACCTGGAAGAAGTCGAAACCTTTCTGGCGGCCATCGACGCGAACGACGACGTGCAGAACGTGTTCGTGGGCCTGGCGGGTTGAGCTCCCGGCCGCGCATGCTCGCCGGCAGATGCCTGTGCGGCGCGGTCCGCTACTCGGTGGCGGATGAGTTTGCCTACGCGCTGAACTGCCATTGCTCCGACTGCCGGCGCGCGACGGGCTCGGCCTTCAAGCCCTTCGCGGGCATCGAGCGCGGCAAGTTCGCCATCACACAGGGCGAGGACGGCATCACGGTCTACGGCAAGCCTGACGCGGGCGACCTGCACTGCGCCAAGTGCGGCTCGCTGCTGTGCTCGGTCGTGCGAGGCGGGCAGTTCGTGCACGTCACGCTGGGCACGCTGGTCGACACGCCCACCGTCCGGCCGAGCGCGCACATCTTCGTCGGCTCGAAGGCTCCATGGTTCACGATCACGGACGACCTGCCGCAACACAAGGGCCACGCCGGGGGGAGCTGAACCGCCCGCGCAAGAAGATGCCGGCCCGGCGCCGACAACGACATCCTGTGCCGTAGCGCGGCCCCAGTTCGGGCCTGCGCAAGCAGGGAGCGCTCCTATGCTCGATGAACTCTCTTTCTTCATCCGTGGAGCTTTCCCATGTCACTGCAAGATTTCAAGGTCCTCACCTTCGATGTCGTCGGCACGCTGATCGACTTCGAGGGCGGCATGCTCGCCTACCTGCGCAGCGCGGCGCCCGATGCCGACGTGAGCGATGACGACTTCCTCGCCGCCTACCGGCGAGCCCGCGCTGATGGCAGCGCCGGCTGGTATCCCGACGACCTCGAGCGCTGCTGGCACGCCATCGCCCCCGCGCTGGGCCTGCCCGACACGGATGCCATTGCGAAGGGCCTGCGCGACTCGGTCGCCCGGTGGCCGGCGTTCCCCGATTCGGTGGAAGCGCTGAAGCGGCTCGGCAAGCGCTTCAAGCTGGTGACGATGACCAACGCGCAGGCCTGGGCGCTGGCGCATTTCGACAAGACCCTGGGCTCGCCCTTCGACATGCTGCTGAGCTGCGACGACGCACTGTGCGAGAAGCCCGACGCGCGCTATTTCGCCTACGCCCGCGGCCGCTTCGAAGGCGCTTGGGGGTTCAAGCAGGCGGACAACCTGCACGTGGCGCAAAGCCAGTACCACGACATCGGCATCTCGAAACAGCTCGGCATCGCCACCTGCTGGATCGAGCGCCGCCATGCGCAGAAGGGCTCCGGCGGCACCATCGAGTCGAAGCACACCGTGCCCGACCATCACTTCCACACGCTGGCCGAGCTGGCCGATGCGGTCGAGGCGGGGCGCTGAGCACGGCGGCCATCGCCATCGCAACGCCTTCGTCATGATGGCCGCCCAAGGCACCCTGCCTGCCATCGATCCATTCCCATATCGCGATTCGAATATTCACAAGGAGCTTCCATGACCACTGTCTTCCGGCCCAAGTACATCAGCTTCGATTGCTACGGCACTCTCACCAACTTCCAGATGGCACCGATGGCGCGCAGGCTCTTCGCCGACCGCGTCAGTCCGGAAAACATCGAGCGGTTCTGCGAGGACTTCGCGGCCTACCGGCTCGACGAGGTGCTGGGCGACTGGCAGCCCTACTACGACGTCGTCTACAACTCGGTCCTGCGCACCTGCAACCGCTGGGGCGTGCCGTTCCGCGAGGCCGACGTCTCGGAAATCTACAACGCCGTGCCCACCTGGGGCCCGCACCCGGACGTGACGGCAGGCCTGGCCAGGATCGCCGACAAGATCCCGCTGGTCATCATCTCGAATGCCATGGACGCGCAGCTCGTGCACAACGTGAAGCTGCTCGGCGTGCCCTTCCACCGGGTCTACACGGCGCAGCAGGCCAAGGCCTACAAGCCCCGCCTGCGCGCCTTCGAATACATGATCGACTCGTTGAACGCGAAGCCGGAAGACTTCCTGCACGTGTCGTCGTCGATGCGCTATGACCACATGTCGGCGCGCGACGTGGGCATCAAGGACAAGGCTTTCGTCAATCGCAAGCACGAACCCGGCGTTCCAGCCTACGGCACGACCGAGATCTCCGACATCGGCGGCCTGCCGGCGCTGGTCGGCCTCTGAATCTGGAGCGATCGCCGGCATGACCGGCGATCGCTTCTTTCAAGCCGCCCGTTTCTGCGAAGCCGCCGCAAAGCGCCCGATGGAGAAGCTCTCGATCGGCGTCGACGTGCGGCCGGTGGCGATCAGCTCGGCCATGGTCTCGCCCACGCCGGGGCTGATCGCGAAGCCCTCGCCGCAGAAGCCGAAGGCGTAGTGCAGGCCGGGCACGCGGGCGCTGGGTCCCATCACCGGCTGCCAGTCGGCGATGTAGCCCTCGATGCCGCTCCACACGCGGATCAGCTGCACGTGTTCGAACGCCGGCACCACGCGGCGCAGTTCGCGCATCTGGCGCAGCACGTTGTCGGGCTTGACGTAGGCGCGGATACGGTCGGCGTGCGCCGGCCCCTTGAAGCCGCCGCCGAAGACGATGTTGCCGCGCGAGATCTGGCGGAAATACAGCCCCTCCTGCTCGATCGGCGAGGAGACGCCGATCGACGGACCTACCGCATAGGGCAGCGGCTCGGTCACGCCCATCTGCGGTCCGCGCGCCTCCATCGGCACGGGCTCGCCGAACTGCTCGGCCATGCGGTTCGACCAGGCGCCGCAGGCCACGAGCAGCTGCGGCGCGCGAAAGCGCCGGCCGTCCGCGGTGTGCGCCGCGAAGCCCCCGCCGTCACGCTCGACCTTCATCACCTCGGCATGCTCGACGATGTTCGCGCCCGCGTGCCGCGCCGCCCGCGCGAAGGCCGGTCCGGCCAGGCGCGGGTTGGCATGGCCGTCGTTCGGCGACAGCGAACCGCTCACCACCTCGGGCGCGAAGATGCCCCAGCGCTTGCGCAGCTGCGCGGCACTGAAGAGCTCCAGGTCGAGGCCCAGCGGCTTCACGTCTCTCGCGTGCTGCTCGAGCACCACGGCCTGCTGCTCGGTGTAGCAAACGCGCAGGTGGCCGTAGGGCACGAACTCCAGGTCTTCGCCGAGCAGTTCGTTCACGCGGCCCCAGACGGCGCGCGCGCGGTTGGCCAGCGGCATCTGCGCCAGCACGCGGCCCTGGCGGCGCACGTTGCCGAAGTTGGTGCCGCTGGCCTGCCGCCCCACCAGTTCGCGCTCGAGCAGCGTGACCGACAGGCCGTGCTGGCGGCGCAGGAAGAAGGCAGCGGTGGTGCCCATCAGGCCACCGCCGAGCACCAGCACGTCGGTGTTCGTGGTTTCGCTCATGGACTGACCTCGCGCGTATTCATCATCAATGGCTTGACCGGCGCCTGCGAACGCAGGCGACCCACCAGTTGCACCGGCACGCCGCTGGCCTGCGCCACGATCTCGGCCGACGCATGGCCGCAGAAACGGCCCTGGCAGCGCCCCATGCCGACGCGGCTGAAGGCCTTGGCGCGATTGACTTCGTGGCTGTCCATCTCGTTGACACAGCGGCGCAGTTCGCCCGCCGTCACGGCTTCGCAGCGGCACACGACCGCCTCGTCGGGCAGTGCCGCGGCCTGCGCATGCGGCCACGGAAAGGCGCGCGCGAGACCTTCGCGGAAGCGGTTCATCTGCGCCAGCGTGCGGCGCAGCGCGGCGGACTCCGTGTCGTAGAGCGCGCGGCCCGGCGCGTGGCCGAGGTCGGCCAGCGCCGCGAGCGCGGCCAGCCGGCCGGCGGCCTCGGCGCCGTCGGCACCGAGGATGCGGACGCCGTCACCAGCCAGGTACACGCCGCGCGTACTGCTGCGGCCGTCGGCATCGATGTGCGGCAGCCACTGCCGGCTCACGGGCTCGAAGTCGAACTCGCAGCGCGCCAGATCGGCCAGCTGCGTCTCTGCGCGCAGGTGCCAGCCGAGGCCGACGGCATCGCACGCGAAGCGCTGCTCGCGCCCCCGGGCATCGCGCACGGCAACGGCCTGCACGCCGAGGCTGTCGTCGCCATCGATGGCGAGCGGCACCACGCCTTGCAGCACCGGCACGCCCGCGCCGCGCAGCCCGCGGATCAGCGCGAGCCCGCGCAGCGCCAGCCGCGGCCGCGCGAGCAGCCCGCGCACGGCACTCCAGGACTTGGCGGCCGGCGCGGTGTCGAGCACCGCCGCCACCTGAGCGCCGGCCTGCACATACTGCGACGCCACGAGATACAGCAGCGGGCCGCTGCCCATGAAGACCACGCGCGAACCGATGGCGCAGGCCTGCGCCTTCAGCGCGATCTGCGAGGCGCCCAGGCTGTAGCAGCCGGCGCGGTGCCAGCCCGCCACGGGCATCAGGCGGTCGGTCGCGCCGCTGCAGACCAGCAAGGCATCGAACGGCAGCACCTGCGGCTCGCCGGCATGCACGACGTGCAGCGCGCCCTCGCTCACGTTCCAGGCCAGCGTCTCGCCGCGGTAGTCGATGTGGGCGCGCAGCGCGTCGAAGTCGTGGTGCAGCGCCTGTGCCTTCTCGGCTTCGGTGCCGTAGAGCTTGGCGTAGGGCCGCTTGAAGCCTTCGGGCTGGCGGCGGTAGATCTGTCCGCCGTCGCGCCGGCCTTCGTCCACCACCACGGGCCGAACACCGGCGCGCACCAGCGCCTGAGCGGCGCGCACGCCCGCAGGGCCGGTGCCGACCACGACGATGCGCGGCGAAGGCGAAGTTGGCGGCATCGCGCTCACCGCACGGCCGCCGCGGCGCCGCGCGCCAGCAGCTGCTGCAGGTCGGGCGTGGCGGGCCAATGGGCCGCGGGCGGTCGCGTGAGCACCGACATCCCCGCCTCGACGGGCGTCGAGCAGGCGCGCAGCCGCTCGCCCGCCGGCGTCCACACCCAGCAATCCTGGCAGGCGCCCATCAGGCAGAAGCCGGCGCGAGGTCCGTCGCCGAACTCGCTGTCGCGCACGCGCCGTCCGTTGCTCAGCAGCGCCACCAGCAGGGTGTCGCCGGCCAGCGCGGTGCGGGCCTCGCCGTCGATGTGCAGCGTCAACGCGGGCCGGTCGGTCTCCGCGAGCCGCACGAAGCGGTTGGGCAAAGCAGAGGGAAGATGGGTTTCGGGCATGGATGGATGAAGGCGCCGGTCAGCGCTCGTGGGGGAAAAGCCGTTCGATCGGACAGTGCGTCTTGATGAACGGCGACTTGATGACGATGTAGCTGAAGTACTTCGCGATGCCGATGTTGCGTTCGAGCAGCCCCTCGATCACTTCCTGGTAGTGATTCACGCCGCGCGTGAGGAAGCGCAGCAGGTAGTCGTAGCCGCCGCTGACGAGGTGGCATTCGAGCACCTCGTCGACCTCGCGGATCGCGGCCTCGAAGCGCACGAAGTCCTCGCGGTGGTGGTCCGACAGCGTGACCTCGGTGAACACGGTCAGCGTGTCGCCGAGCTTTTCGAGCCGCAGGTGCGCACCGTAGCCCGCGATGTAGCCAGCCTGCTCCAGCCGCTTCACGCGGATCAGGCAGGGACTGGGCGACAACCCGACCGCATCGGCCAGGTCGACGTTGGTCATGCGCCCGTTCTTCTGCAGCTGGGCCAGGATGCGCAGGTCGAGTCGGTCGATCTTGAAAGCTTCTGACATCGCGGTGCCTGGAGAGAAGGAAAGTCTGATTCTGCGTCGCCGCCCGGTCTTGCGGAGCTTTTGTGCGCCGGTTTGTTCAGGCCGCCAGTGCGGCGCGCACGTCGGGCGCGTCGAGCACTTCGTCGAGCGTCTTCCTCAGCCGCGCGAACAGGTGCGCGAACTCATCCTCGGTGAACGTGAGCGCGGGCGCGAAGCCGAGGACGTGGTCGCCGAAGGCGCGGAACACCAGGCCATTGCGGTAGGCGGCGGCGAAGATGCGCTCCGGCAGTCCGAGCGATGCGTCGAAACCGCGCTTGCTCGCCTTGTCGCTCACCAGTTCCAGCGCGCCCAGCAGGCCGCGGTGGCGGGCGTCGCCCACCAGCGGATGCGCACGCAGCGCGTCGAGCCCGGCCGCAAAGTGCGCCGCACCACGCTGGCCGTTGGCGAGCACGCCACCCTCTTCGTAGAGCCGCAGCACCTCGAGCGCGACCGCGGCGCTGACCGGGTGCGCCGAATAGGTCGCGCCGTGCCCGACCAGGGCGCCTTCGGGCACGCCATCGGCGATGCCGGCATAGACCTTCTCCGACATCATCGTGGCGCCCATCGGCACGTAGCCGGCGGTCAGGCCCTTGGCCATGGTCATGAGGTCGGGCTCCACGCCTTCGGCCTCGCACGCGAACATCGGGCCGGTGCGGCCGAAGCCGGTGATGACCTCGTCCACCACGAAGAGGATGTCGAGCTCGCGCGCCGCCTCGCGCATGGCCTTGAGCCAGCCCTTGGGCGGCACGATGACACCGCCCGAGCCCTGGATCGGCTCGCAGAAGAATGCGGCCACGTTGTCCGCGCCCAGCTCGGCCACCTTGGCGCGCAGGGCCGCGACCGATGCGGCGATCAATGACTGCGCGTCGACCCCGTCCGGCTGGCGGTACGGATTCGGCGAAGGAATGTAGTGCTGCGTGGGCAGCGGCAGGTCGAAGCCGCGGTGGAAGGCCGGCAGCGCGGTCAGGCCCGCGCCGGTGGACGACGAGCCGTGGTAGCCGCGCTCCAGCGCGATGAAGTGCTTCTTCGACGGCCGGCCGGTCGCGTTGTAGTACTGCACGATGAAGCGCACGGCGGCATCGACCGCCTCGGAACCGCCCAGCGTGAGGTACACACGGGTCAGCGATGCCGGCGTGATCTGCACCAGCTTTTCGGCAAGGCGGATGGCCGGCTCGCTGCTGAAGTGGAAGTAGCCGGTCGCGTAGGGCAGCCGGCGCATCTGCTCGGCCGCGGCCTGCACCACGCTCTCCTGCCCGTAGCCCACGTTCACGCACCACAGGCCGGCGAAGGCGTCGAGCAGTTCGTGGCCGTTGCTGTCGGTCAGCCAGGCGCCGCGGCCCGAGGCCAGCACGGTGGGGCCGCGCTGCTCATGCACGCGCCAGGGCGAGACGGGGTGGATCAGGTGCGCACGATCGATCGCGTCGAGCGCGGCTTGGTGAGGCAATGCGGAGGGATGCGTCATGGGCTGTGTCCGGAGGAAGCTGGTGGCGAAGGAGGCTTTCGATGCCCTCAGCTTAGGATGCGCGACCCTCGGCTTGGTGCTGCTTTGAGGCCTCTGCACGAAGCACGCTGCCGTTGTGCGTGCCGCGACAGCAGATCGTGCGGCGTGCCTCCGGCAACTCGCGCTCAGTACCCCTTCTGGCGATCGACCAGCCCGATCATGGGCTCGCCCGCGGCGAAGCGCTGCACGTTGTCGAGCACCGCTTCGGCGGCACTGAGCGGCTGCGTCATGCTCGCGATGTGCGGCGTGAGCTGCACATGCGGATGGCGCCAGAAGGCATGCGCCGGCGGCAGCGGTTCGGGGTCGGTCACGTCGAGCACGGCTTCGCCGACCTGGCCGCTGGCGAGCGCGGCCAGCAGGTCGGTGTCGACGAGTTGCGGGCCACGACCCACATGCACCAGGCCGGCACCGGCAGGCAGCATCGAGAACAGCCGCGCGTCGAGGAAGCCGCGCGTCGAATCGGTCAGCGGCAGCAGGCACACGAGGATGTCGGTGCGCGCAAGAAAGGCCGGCAGCTCGTCGGCACCGGCATGGCATTGCACGCCGTCGACCGTGTGCCGCGAGCGGCTCCATCCCGCGCAATCAAAACCCATGCCGACGAGTTGCGCCAGCACGGCCTGCCCGAGCGAGCCGAGCCCGAGCACGCCGACGCGCCGTTCACCCGCGGGCCGCACCGGCAGCGGCTTCCACTGCCCTTCCTGCTGCTGGCGCCTGTATTGCGGCATGTCGCGATGCAGGCCGAGCACCGCATGCGTCACGTACTCGACCATGCCGCCCACGATGCCGGGCTCCACCATGCGCACCACGGGCAGCGCGGGCGGCAGCGCGGCGAAGTCGAACTGGTCGACGCCCGCGCCCGAGGAGAACAGCACTTCGAGATTCGGAAAGCGCTCGGCCAGATCGTCCGGCGGCTCCCAGGCGGCAAGAAAGCGTACCTGCGCGGGATCGCCGATGTCGGGCCAGATGCGGAAGTCGATGTCGGGGGCGCGGCGGCGGAACACTTCGGCCCACAGGCGGCCTCGCACGGGGTCGGATTTGTAGAGGAAGGTGGTGGTCATGGGTTTTGTTTGTGGGTGCGTTTTCGGGCGCTGTATTCGGGGTGCGTGCACAGGCCGCCGGGTACTCCCCTCCGCGAATGTCCCCCGTCGGCGTGATCGCCCCACCAAAGAGCAAGTCTTCACCCAACAGCCTGAGTAACAACAGCAAAGAGCGAAGGCCCGCCAGCCGGCGTAACCAGCGGCACACCACGCACCATCGTCGTAGGCGCATCAACGCGCAGCAGCCCGATGCTCTCCAGGCACTCGGCCAGCCCGCTGTCGAAGTCGATGTCGATGCGCGTGAAGTGCCCGGCGTTGACGCTGGCGAGATGGGCGATCAGCGCCTTCGCGCCGTCGAGGTCGGGCGCAACCACAGGCCCGATGACATGCCCGCGCCCGAAGCGGCGCAGCATCGCGAAGCCGCGCGCTTCGTTGTCGTGGTCGAGCACCACGCAGGCATCGGCGTTGGCCAGCAGGTCGGCGATCAGCGCATCGCGCGGCATGCCGCGCGCCGCAGCGTCGAGCGCCTGCAGGGTGGCCGCCTCGTTCAGGCCGGCGGGCCGCAGGCGCCAGCCCGGCTGCAGCGCAACCAGCGGCGCCGGCTGCGCGATGCCCTGGTGCTGCCTCAGTTCACCCGTTCGCACGAAGCCCAGCCGCTCGTACAGGCCGCGCCCTTCGGCGGTGGCATGCAGCAGCACCGTATGTTCCTCCAGGCCTTCGAGCATCGCGCTCATCAGCCTGTGCCCGATGCGCCGGCCCTGGCAGGCCGGCGTCACGATCACGAGGCCGATGCTGGCATGGCGCTCGCCCCAGTGCCAGCGCTGTGCGGTGGCGACGATCTCGCCGTCGCGCTCGGCCACGATGCCCTCGGCATGCGCGAACACCTGCGCCCAGTCGGCCAGCCGGTGCGGCCAGCGCAACTGGGCCGACAGCGCATGCGTGGAGGGCAAGTCGGCGGACGTCATCGGTCGGAGCACCACGCCGTCGTCGGGTGCATTCGGGGTCTGATCGGGCATTGAAGGGTCTCTGTAGCGAAGGGGATGTCCCTTGCATCTTGGACGACATCAGCGCCCGATGCCAGACCGAAATCGCCTGCCGGCGCAACTCGCAAGCTTCGCCTGCCAAGGGCCCGGGGTTTGCAATTCGCTGCCGCCACGGGTTCGCTTACGCACACAAATGCCGCGCCGACCTGCCTAGCATCGTCCGTCCATTCTCCGGCGCCATCGTGGCCTCCTTCCATTCTTCCCATGCAAGTCGTCGCCCGCTCAAGATCCGCGTGCCTCCGGGGCAGTTCATCGGCGGACGCTTCGTCCCCGATGCCGGCCTGCGCTTCAAAAGCGTGCCGATCGACTTCGCCGCGACGCACCGAGGTGCATGGCCGCACGCGCCAGGGGCAGACCGCACGGCATGCCGCCGCACCCCCTCCAAACCGCAGCTTTCATGCGCCGGATGCCGTATTTCCCAATACCTGCGGCATGGCTGCGTGCTGCAATCACTTCGTCATGAGCTTGTCGCATTTGTCGTCCAAGGAACTTGAAACCATGAGCCCCCGCCCCAGGCAAATCGCCCTCGATCGCCGCGGCATGCCGGCTCGCTCCTGCGTGGGCCGGATGCCATGAAGCTCGACTCCTACTGGACCGATTCGGCCCCCGCGTTTCTGGCCGCGCCGCAGGAGCTGCCGGCGCAGGTCGATGTCGCGATCGTCGGCGGCGGCTTCACCGGCCTTTCGGCCGCACTGGCAATGGCCAGGCGCGGCGCCCGGGTCGCGGTGCTGGAAGCCGGCCCGCGCGTGGCGGCCGAAGCCTCGGGGCGCAACGGTGGGCATGTCAACAACGGCCTCGCGGTCGACTACGCCGATGTGGCGGCCAAGGTCGGCGTCGAGCGGGCGCGCGGCTGGTACAACGCCTACGACGACGCGGTCGACACCGTGGCGCGGCTGGTGCGCGACGAGGCCATCGACTGCGACTTCATGCGCCACGGCAAGCTCAAGCTCGCCACGCGCGCCAACCAGATGGCCGCGCTCGAACGCAGCGTGCAACGCCTGATCGACGACGGTGTGGACAACGACGTCGAGATCCTCGACGCACCGCGCGTGCGCGCCGAGGTGCAGAGCGAGCGCTTCCACGGCGGCCTGCTCTACAAGCGCAGCGCCCAGATGCACATGGGCCGCTTCGCGCACGGGCTGGCGGTGGCCGCGCAGCGCAACGGCGCCGCGATCCACACGGGCACGGAAGTGCGCCGCATCGAACGCCTGGGCCAGGGCCATGCCCACCGGCTGCACACCGCGCGCGGCGTGGTCACGGCGCAGCAGGTGCTGCTGGCCACGGGCGCGACGCGCCATGGCGGCTACGGCAGCTTCGGCTGGCTGCGCCGGCGCATCGTGCCGATCGGCAGCTTCATCGTGGTCACCGAACCGCTCGGCGCGGAGCGCGCGCAGGCGCTGCTCGCGGCCCGGCGCACCTACACGACCATCGCGAACATCCACCACTACTTCAGGCTCACGGCCGACCACCGGCTGGTGTTCGGCGGGCGCGCGCGCTTCGCGATTTCCAGCCCGCAGTCGGATGCCGCGAGCGGCGACATCCTGCGCGCGGGGCTGGCCGAGACCTTCCCGCAGCTCGGCGCGGTGCGGCTCGACTATTGCTGGGGCGGACTGGTCGACATGACGCAGGACCGCCTGCCGCATGCCGGCGAGCGCAACGGCCTCTATTACGCGATGGGCTACAGCGGACACGGCACGCAGATGTCGGTCCACATGGGCGAACGCATGGCCGCCGTGATGAACGGCGACGCGTCCGCCAACCCCTGGCGGGGCCGCGACTGGCCCGCCATTCCCGGCCACTTCGGCCCGCCGTGGTTCCTGCCGGCGGTGGGCTTTTATTACCGGCTCAAGGACAGGCTGGCCTGAGGGTCCGCAGTCCCGCAACACGCGTTCGTTTTTTTCCAACCCACGGCCCCAGGAGCACTTCATCATGAGCGACAGCAGCAACAAGAGTTTCGACAGACTCGTCGGCCCCGGCGAAAGCCTGCGCATGATGGAGTCGCTCAAGCGCGGCGCCACGCGGCGCGACATCCTTTCGATGCTGATGGCCGGCGGCATGCAGGCCACGCTGGCCGGCGGCATCGCGGGCGCGGCGATGTCCGCCCATGCGCAGACGCCCAGGAAGGGCGGCCGCCTCCGGGTGGCCGGCGCCACCGCCGCGGCGACCGACACGCTCGATCCGGCCAAGCAGTCGAACCAGACCGACTACTCGCGCTGCAACATGGTCTACAACGGCCTCACCTCGCTCGACGGCAGCCTCGCGCCGCAGCCCGCGCTGGCCGAATCGTTCACCACCAAGGACGCGAAGACCTGGGTGTTCACGCTGCGCAAGGGCGTGAACTTCCACGACGGCAAGGCGCTCGCGCCCGCCGACGTCGTGTTCTCGGTCATGCGCCACAAGGACCCCGCCACCGCCTCCAAGGCCAAGGTGCTCGCCGACCAGATCGAGAGCGTCAAGGCCAGCGGCCCGAACGAGGTGACGATGGTGCTCAGCGCGCCGAACGCCGACCTGCCGGTGATCCTGGGCACCTTCCACTTCCAGATCGTCAAGGAGGGCACCACCGACTTCAACGCAGGCATCGGCACCGGCCCGTACAAGCTCAAGGAATTCAAGCCCGGCGTGCGTTCGCTGATGGTGCGCAACGACGCCTACTGGAAACCCGGCAAGCCCTACCTCGACGAGATCGAGTTCGTGGGCATCGGCGACGAGAGCGCGCGCGTCAACGCGCTGCTGTCCGGCGGCATGGACCTCGTGGGCTCGGTCAATCCGCGCTCGGTGGAGCGCGTGAAGGGCACGCCCGGGTTCGGCATCTTCCTCACCCAGTCGGGCCAGTACTCCGACCTCATCATGCGCAAGGACACGGGCCCCGGCGCCAACCCCGACTTCGTGCTCGCGATGAAGTACATGTTCGACCGTGCGCAGATGAAGAAGACCATCGCGCTCGACTACGCCGTGCTCGGCAACGATCAGCCGATCGATCCGACCAACCGCTTCTACTTCGCGGGCCTGCCGCAGCGCCCGTTCGACCTCGACAAGGCCAAGTTCCATCTGCAGAAGTCCGGCGTCACCGGCAAGGTGCCGATGGTGGCTTCGCCGGCGGCACTCTACTCGGTGGAGATGGCGCTGATGCTGCAGCAGACCGCGCAGCGCGCGGGCCTGGAGATCGACATCAAGCGCATGCCGGCCGACGGCTACTGGTCGAACCACTGGCTCAACAGCCCGGTGGGCTTCGGCAACGTCAACCCGCGCCCGAGCGCCGACGTGCTGCTGACGCAGTTCTTCCAGTCGGGTGCGGCCTGGAACGAGTCGCGCTGGAAGAACGAGAAGTTCGACCAGCTGCTGCTGGCCTCGCGCGCCGAGACCGACCTGGCCAAGCGCAAGCAGATGTACGCCGACATGCAGACCATGATCCACCAGGACGCCGGCATCGGCATCCCGCTGTTCCTTGCGAGCATCGACGGCCATAGCTCCAAGCTCAAGGGGCTGTCGCCGATTCCGCTGGGCGGGCTGATGGGCTACAACTTCGCCGAGAACGTGTGGCTGGAAGCCTGATCCGCGCGCCGGAACATTCTTCATGAACCATGTGATCCTCAAGCTCCTCGTCCAGCGCATCGCGCTGGCGCTGCTGTCGCTCCTGGCGGTGTCGGTGATCGTGTTCTCGATCACCGCCGTGCTGCCGGGCGATGCAGCCCAGGAGCAGCTCGGCCAGGAAGCCACGCCCGAGGCGCTGGCCGCGCTGCGCACGCAGATGGGGCTGGACGTGCCGGCGCCGCGGCGCTATGCGCAATGGCTGCTCGGCATGGCCAGGGGCGACCTCGGCCGCTCGGCCACCACGCAGATGCCGGTGTCGGAGCTGGTGGCAAGCCGCCTTCCCAATTCGCTGCTGCTCGCGGCCGTGACGGCCCTGTTCTCGGTTCCGATCGCGCTGGCGCTGGGCATCGCCTCGGCCGTGTGGCGCGGCTCCTGGTTCGACCGCGCAGCTTCCACGTCGGCGGTGGCGGTGGTGTCGGTGCCGGAGTTCCTGGTCGCGACGCTCGCGGTGCTGGTGTTCGCGGTCAAGCTGCGCTGGCTGCCGGCGCTCTCTTTCGTCAACGAGATCGAGTCGGTCGGACAGTTGCTGCGCGCCTTCGCGATGCCGGTGCTGGTGCTGTGCTGCGTGATCGTCGCGCAGATGATGCGCATGACGCGCGCCGCGGTGATCGACCAGCTCGAGGCGCCCTACATCGAGATGGTGCGGCTCAAGGGCGCCTCGCCGATGCGCATGGTGCTGGCGCATGCGCTGCCCAACGCGGTCGGACCGATCGCGAATGCGGTGGCGCTGAGCCTGTCGTACCTGCTGGGCGGCGTGATCATCGTCGAGACGATCTTCAACTATCCCGGCATCGCCAAGCTGATGGTCGACGGCGTCTCGCAGCGCGACATGCCGCTGGTGCAGACCTGCGCCATGATCTTCTGCGCCGGCTACCTGATCCTCGTGACGGCGGCCGACATCTGCGGCATCGTCGCCAACCCCCGACTGCGCCACCGCTGAGGCGAGCCCCATGGAAACATCCACCTCCTCATCGGCCCTGGGCGCCACGGCCACCGCCGTCGCAGCGCCGAGCGAGCAACGCGGGCGGCATCCGCTGCGCTGGCTTCGCGGCTTCGGCGTCTCCGGCCTGCTGGGCCTCGCGGTGCTGCTGTTCTGGCTGCTCGCGGCCGCGCTCGGGCCCTGGCTGCTGTCGCACTCCTCGGGCACCATGGGCGGCAACAGCGTCTTCGCGCCCATGAGCGCGGCGCACTGGCTGGGCACCGACTACCTCGGGCGCGACATGCTGGCGCTGATCGTCGAAGGCGCACGCTATACGGTCGGCGTCGCGCTGCTCGCCACGCTGCTGGCCAGCGGCACCGGCACCACGCTGGCGCTGCTGGCCGCGGCCAGCGGACGCTGGACCGACACGCTGCTCAGCCGCTGCCTCGACACGCTGACCGCGATACCGAGCAAGATGTTCGCGCTCATCATGGTGGCAGGCTTCGGCTCCTCGGTGCCGATGCTGGTCGTGACGGCGGCCATCATCTACGTGCCGGGCGCCTATCGCATCGCACGCTCGCTGGCCGTCAACATCAACGCGCTCGACTACGTGACCGTGGCGCGCACGCGCGGCGAGGGCACGCTCTACATCATGCTGCGCGAGATCCTGCCCAACATCCTCGGGCCGATGCTGGCCGACCTCGGCCTGCGCTTCGTCTACACCGTGCTGCTGCTGGCGAGCCTGAGCTTCCTCGGCCTCGGCATCCAGCCGCCGGCAGCCGACTGGGGCTCGCTGGTGCGGGAGAACATCGGCGCACTGGCCATGGGCGGCGCCTCGGTGATCGTGCCGGCGCTGGCCATCGCGAGCCTGACCATCTCGGTCAACCTCGTCATCGACAACCTGCCGGGCCGCGCCGCCCGCGAACGAGGAGCAAGATGAAGCTCACCCCCAGGCTTGCCCACTTCGTGTGGCCTCCCTCCCCCTCTCCGGGGGCAACACCAGCGGCCCGGCAAAGCCGGTTCCGCGGTGTTCCCGGCGCAAACGGGAGCCACTGACATGGGCGCAACACTGATCGTCAACGACTTGAGCATCACGGCCGGCGCGAGCACGCTGGTCGACAACCTGAGCTTCTCCGTGCAGCCCGGCGAGGTGCTGGCGCTGATCGGCGAATCGGGCTCCGGCAAGACCACCACGGCGCTCGCGCTGATGGGCTTCGCGCGCCAGGGCTGCCGCATCTCGGCAGGCAGCGTGCGCATCGGCGGCACCGACGTGCTGGCGCTCGATGCACCCCGGCAGCGCGCGCTGAGCGGACGCACGGTCACCTACATCGCGCAGAGCGCGGCGGCCTCCTTCAATCCCTCGCGCACGATCATGGACCAGGTGGTCGAGCCGTGCCGCATCCATGGCCTGTGCACGCGCGCCGAGGCCGAGGCGAAGGCGATCCAGCTGTTCCGCGAGCTCGCGCTGCCCGAGCCGGAGACCATCGGCACGCGCTACCCGCACCAAGTGTCGGGCGGCCAGCTGCAACGGCTGATGGCGGCCATGGCGCTGATCGCCGACCCCGATCTCGTGATCCTCGACGAGCCGACCACCGCGCTCGACGTGACGACGCAGATCGAGGTGCTGCGCGCCTTCCGCCGTGCGGTGCGCGAGCGCCGCGCGACCGCGGTGTACGTGAGCCACGACCTCGCGGTGGTGGCACAGATGGCCGACCACATCCTGGTGCTGCGCAACGGCCGGATGCAGGAGGTGAATGCCACCGAGCAGATTCTCGCGACGCCGGCCCATGAGTACACGAAGTGCCTGCTGGCCGCCGCCCGCCCGGCGCCGCGCGAATCCGGCGCGACCCCGGGCGGCGCCGAGCTGCTGCTCGAGGTGCGCGAGCTTTCCGCCGGCTATGGCCCTGTCGACGCACAGGGACGGCCGGCCAAGATGATCCTCGAGAACATCGATCTCAAGCTCCACCGGGGCCAGGCCATCGGCGTGATCGGCGAGTCGGGCTCGGGCAAGACCACGCTGGCGCGCGCCGTCGCCGGCCTGCTCAAGCCGTGCCACGGCAGCGTGCTGTTCAACGGCCGCGCACTCAAGCCAACGCTGGCACAGCGCGAGCGGGAAGAGCTGCGCCAGATCCAGATCGTGTTCCAGATGGCCGACACGGCGCTGAACCCGTCGCAGACCATCGAGCGCATCCTGGCGCGGCCGCTGCAGTTCTACAAGGGCCTGCGCGGCGAGCCGCTGCAGCGGCGCATCCGCGAGCTGCTCGACCTGGTGCAGCTGCCGCAGACCGTGGCCGGGCGCCTGCCGGGCGGCCTCTCGGGCGGGCAGAAGCAGCGCGTGAACCTGGCGCGCGCGCTGGCGGCCGACCCGGACCTGATCCTGTGCGACGAAGTCACGTCGGCGCTGGACACCGTGGTCGGCGCGGCGGTGCTCGACCTGATCGCGCAGCTGCGGCGAGAGCTCGGCGTGTCCTATCTCTTCATCAGCCACGACCTGCACACGGTGCGCGCGGTGTGCGACGAGATCGTTGTCATGCAGCACGGCCGCAAGCTCGCGCAGGTGGCGCGCGCCGACTATGACCGCGGCCCGCACCACCCCTACTACGAGCTGCTGGCGCGCTCGGTACCCGAGCTGCGCCGCGGCTGGCTCGACGAGATGGACCGCGCGGCCGTCCACGCTTCATGAGAAAGACCGATATGACACCCACCTTCCGCATCGCGCTGATCGCCGGAGACGGCATCGGCAAGGAAGTGATGCCCGAGGGCCTGCGCGTGGTGCAGGCCGCCGCGGAACGCTTCGGCTTCGAGCTCGACTGCCGCACCGTCGACTGGGCCAGCTGCGACTACTACGCGCAGCACGGCCAGATGATGCCGGACGACTGGAAGGAGCAGCTCAAGGGCGTCGACGCGCTGTACTTCGGCGCCGTCGGCTGGCCCGCCACCGTGCCCGACCACGTGTCGCTCTGGGGTTCGCTGCTGAAGTTCCGCCGCGAGTTCGACCAGTACATCAACCTGCGCCCGGTGCGCCTGTTCGAGGGCGTGCCCTGCCCGCTCGCCGGCCGCAAGCCCGGCGACATCGACTACCTCGTGGTGCGCGAGAACACCGAGGGCGAATACACCTCGCTCGGCGGCGTGATGTACGAGGGCACCGAGCGCGAGATCGTGATCCAGGAATCGGTCTTCTCGCGCCATGGCGCCGACCGCGTGCTGCGCTACGCCTACGAGACCGCGCGGGCACGAAAGCGCAAGCACCTGACGGTGGCCACCAAGAGCAACGGCATCGCGATCAGCATGCCGTGGTGGGATTCGCGCGCCGACGCCGTCGGGCTCGACTACCCCGAGGTGACGGTCGACAAGCAGCACATCGACATTCTGTCGGCGCGCTTCGTGCTGCAGCCCACGCGCTTCGACGTGGTGGTGGCGAGCAACCTGTTCGGCGACATCCTGTCCGACCTCGGGCCCGCGACCACCGGCACCATCGGCCTCGCGCCATCGGCCAACCTCAACCCGGAGCGCAAGTTCCCGTCGCTGTTCGAGCCGGTGCATGGCTCGGCGCCCGACATCCATGGCCAGAACATCGCCAACCCCATCGCGATGATCTGGTCCGGCGCGCTGATGCTGGACTTCCTCACGCAGGGCCAGGGCGCGGGCCGCGCCGCGCACGACGCGATCCTGGGCGCGATCGAGGCGGTGCTGCGCGAGGGGCCGCGCACGCCCGACCTCGGCGGCTCGGCCAGCACCACCGAGGTGGGCATCGCGATCGCCGAGCGCGTAACCGCATCCTGAATGAAGAGAAAGACCCTCCGACCATGACACTCGAACCCGAATACAGGAACCTGATGCCCGGACGCCAGCTCATCGGCGGCGAATGGCGCGAAGCGAGCGATTCGCGCCGCCTCGACGTCAGCGATCCCGCCACCGACGCCGTATTCGCGAGCGTGCCCGACGGCACGGCCGCCGATGCGCGCACCGCCGTCGATGCCGCGCACGCCGCCTTTCCCGCATGGCGCGCGGTGCCGGCCAAGCAGCGCGCGCAGATCCTCAAGCGCTGGAACGACCTCGTGATCGCGCACCAGGAAGACCTGGGCCGCCTCATCTCGCGCGAGCAGGGCAAGCCGCTGGCCGAGGGCCGCGGCGAAGTCGCCTATGCGGCCAGCTACATCGAATGGTTCGCCGAGGAGGCCACGCGTGCCAACGGCGACATCATCCCGGCGCCCGTGCCGGGCCGGCGCATGTTCGCGCTGAAGGAACCCGTGGGCGTGATCGCGGCGATCACGCCATGGAACTTTCCGGCGGCCATGATCGCGCGCAAGATCGCACCGGCCCTCGCGGCGGGCTGCACGGTGGTGTGCAAGCCGGCGGAAGACACACCGCTGACCTCGCTCGCGCTGGTGGCGCTGGCCGAAGAAGCCGGCGTGCCGCCGGGCGTGCTCAACATCGTGACGGCCTCGCGCGAGCGCACGCCCGAGGTGGTCGATGCCTGGCTCGACGATGCGCGCGTGCGCAAGGTCACGTTCACCGGCTCGACGCCGGTCGGCAAGCACCTCGCAAGGCGTTCGGCCGATACGCTCAAGAAGCTGTCGCTGGAGCTCGGCGGCAATGCGCCCTTCATCGTGTTCGACGACGCCGACGTCGATGCCGCCGTGGAGGGCCTGATGGCCGCCAAGTTCCGCAACGGCGGCCAGACCTGCGTGAGCCCGAACCGGGTGTTCGTGCAGGCCCGCGTGCACGACGCGTTCGTCGACAAGCTGGCTGCGCGGGTCGGCGCGCTCGAGGTCGGCCCCGCCACCGAACCCGGCTCGCAGATCGGCCCGATGATCAACGCGCGCGCCGTGGAGAAGATCGAGCGGCACGTGCGCGACGCCGTGGCCAGGGGCGCGCGCATCGTGGTCGGCGGCGAGCGGCTGCGCTCCGCGCGCTGCGACGGCCCCAACTACTACGCGCCCACCGTGCTGGTGAACGCCGACGCGACGATGGCCTGCAGCTGCGAGGAAACCTTCGGGCCCGTGGTGCCGGTCACGCGCTTCGAGAGCGAGGCCGAGGTGATCGCCGCCGCCAACGAGACGCCCTTCGGACTCGCGGCGTACTTCTACTCGCGCGACGTGCGGCGCATCTGGCGCGTGGCCGACGCGCTGGAGTCGGGCATCGTCGGCATCAACGAAGGCGCGCTGGCGGCCGAGGCCGCGCCCTTCGGCGGTGTGAAGGAATCGGGCTACGGCCGCGAAGGCTCGGTGCATGGCCTGGACGACTACATGCACACCAAGTACGTCTGCCAGGGCCAGCTGGCGGGGCCGGTCTAGAAGAAGCCCGCTACGCGGCAGCCAGCGCCGCCACCTCCGCGCTGCCCAGCGCGCCGCCGTAGATCCGGAAGTCGTCGATGCGGCCCTTCCGGGACGGGTCGCTGGAATATTGCGAGCGGTCCAGCCAGTTCTGCGTGGTGGCGCCCAGGTCGATGGGCGCAAAGCCCATCTGCCGAAGTCGAAGACCCGCGGCCAGGTCGCCAGGCTGTCGATGTACAGCCAGGCGCTGATGCTGAAGTCGGCGAGGCCTCCGGCGAAGCCAGGAATGTCAGCGAGCCGGGATGCGGTGCCAGCACCGCCTTCGCGGTGGCGCCGCTATTCCTTCATTTATTCGCGCAGATTCGAACCCGCACGCGAAGCTGCCGACTCATACACACCGGCCTTCACCGAAGCTCCTGCCGCGGCGCCCGCCTCGAGCGAACACCATGCGGCCGAAGGCTTGCCCGCCTCGAGCGAGCACCACGCAGCTGAAGGCTTGCCCGCCTCGAGCGAGCACCACGCAGCTGAAGGTTTGCCTGCCTCGAGGGAACACCACGCCGCTGAAGGTTTGCCCGCCTCGAGCGAACACCACGCCGCTGAAGGTTTGCCCGCCTCGAGCGAACACCACGCCGCTGAAGGCTTGCCCGCCTCGAGCGAGCACCACGCGGCCGAAGGCTTGCCTGCCTCGAGCGAGCACCATGCGGCTGAAGGCTTGCCCGCTTCGAGCGAGCACCATGCGGCTGAATCCTTGCCCGGCTCGCGATGGGGCATCGGCTCGCCGAACTCCTCGGCAGACAAGCGCTGCATTTCCAGGAAGGCCTCCTGCAGCGCCTTGGCGTCATCCTCGCCGCGCAGGCCAAGGTACGGGAAGTGGTGCAGGAAATGGCCGAAGGTGGCTTCGCAATCGGCTGCGTACTTTCTCGTGTCGAGGATGTGCATGTGCCAGAAGCGGTCGACGTCCTGCTCGGGAGCAAGCGTCAGGTCGGGGTGCTTGGCGTGCAGTATCAGGTAGCGTTTGTAGGCCACCTCCATCTGGTCCGCGTAGCCGGCCGACCAGCCGTAGCCGTCCTCTTTGCGGCTGGCCTTGAACTTGATCAGCGTGAGGTCGAGGGCCTGGATGGCGGCAATCGTCTGCTCGAGCGTCTTGCCTTGGGTGGAATCGATCATGAATGCTCCTGTGAAGTTGCGAGTAGGTCCGAGCAACGTGCCCGGTGACGATTGCCCGAAGGTCCGGCCGTCAGGCCGCTACCGACGGAGCAAACTGGTTGCGCAGGTGACGCGCCATGAAATTGCGTGCCTCGTCGGCGGGCACGGGCTTGCACAGCCAATAGCCCTGGACCTCGTCGCATCCGCGGATGCGCAGGTAGTCGAGTTGTGCTTCGGTTTCCACGCCCTCGGCCACCACCTTCATTCGCAGCCCGTGGGCCAGGGTGATGATGCCGTCGATGAGCGCCCGTGCATCGGCGTCCTGCGAGAGATCGTTGATGAAGGAACGGTCGATCTTGACGGTCGACAGCGGGAAAAGCTTCAAATAGGAGAGCGAGGAATAGCCCGTTCCGAAATCGTCGATGGCGAGGCCGACGCCCATGTCTCGAATCGTCCGGAGCAAATTGGCCGCATATTCGGGGTTCTCCATCACCGCACCTTCGGTAATTTCCAGCTCGAGCAGCGCCGGCTCCAGGCCCGAGGCTTCCAGGATGCCCCGTATGTCGGCGACGAGTGTCTGGCTTTCGAACTGGCGCGGCGACAGGTTGACGCTCATCAACACGTCCGGCAGACCGTAATTCCGCCACGCGCGCGCATCGGCGCAGGCCCTCTCCAGCGCCCACCGGCCCATGGACACGATCAAGCCGATCTCTTCGGCGATCGGAATGAACTGCACGGGCGGAATCATGCCCAGAACCGGATGGTGCCAGCGCATCAGCGCCTCGACACCGACGATGCGCCGGGTCTGCAGATTCATCTTCGGCTGATAGTGCATCTCCAGTTCGCCTCGTTCCACGGCATGGCGCAGTGCGCTCTCCAGGATCAGCCGCTCGGTACTCTGTGCATTCATCTTCGCCGCGTAGAACCGGAAGGTGTTGCGGCCTCTTTCCTTGGCCCGGTACATCGCGGTGTCGGCGTTCTTCAGCAACGCTTCGGCGTCGCCGCCGTTGTCCGGGTAGATGCTCACGCCGACGCTGGCGCTGACGTGCAGTTCGCGCCCCTCGATGACGAAAGGCTCGGCGCAGCAGGCCAGCACCTTTTCGGCGAGTACCGCGGCATCGTTCGCGCTGGACAGGTTCTCCAGGAGCAGCACGAACTCGTCGCCGCCGAAACGCGCCACCACGTCGTCCTCGCGCAGCAGCGCCGTGAGGCGCTCGCCGCAGGTCTTGATCATCTCGTCGCCCACGCCATGGCCGAGCGTGTCGTTGATGTGCTTGAAGCGATCCAGGTCGACGAACATCACCGCGAACTGCTTCTGATGGCGGTTGCTGCGCTTGATGGCGCGATCAAGCTCGTGTTGCAGCGCGGCGCGGTTGAACAACCCGGTGAGTTCGTCGTGGCTGGCCATGAAACGAAGATTTCGCTCGGCCAGCTTGCGTTGCTCGTACTGGGCAATCTGCAGGGCGATCACACGCAGCGACTCCAGCGTCTCGGCGTCGTCCACGTACGGATTGCGGGCAAAAAGCTCCAGCGCGGTGGTCACACCGGTGGTGACCATCGGCACAACGAGGCCGCCAGCCAGTCCGGCCTGCCCCGCCATCGCATCGCGCACAAAGTCGCCCGGGGCTGCCCGCGTGTCGATTTGCACGACGCCGCCGGTCCCCCAGGCGCGGCCCATCGAGCCTTCGCCAGGCCGGTATTCGAGCGAACGGCTGTCGCTGACGAATTGCCGCACGGCCGGGCCGCTGTCGGCATGCCAGGCGGCGGCGCAGCGAACCAGGCCGTCGTCGCCGACGCTCCACAACATGCCGCAGTCCCAGCGCAGCTCGGTGCATACTGCCTCCAGCGCCTGCGTGATCACCGTCTCTGCCGCGCCATCGCCGGCAAGCAGCCGGGCGATCTCGTACTCGAGCTTCTGGCGCAACGCATCCTTGCGGCGCCGCGTGGCATCGCGCACGGTACCGCGCACCAGCGTCTTTCCGTCTTCCTCGGCCGACTGCGCGATGACATGAAGCCAGCGTTCGGTGCCATCGGGCAGGCACAGGCGGTGCTCGAATTCGCTGCGTTCCATGGACCGGGAGGCCTGCGCGATCTGTTGTTCGACCTCGGAGCGTTCCGAGTCCGGAACTCGCGAGAGCAGCGCCGGCAGGTCTGGCAGCAAGGGGTCGGCCTCGAAACCGAGGATGCGCCGGGCTTCCTCGGAGCATTGCAGGGCTCCGGTTTCGGGATCGAGGATCCAGCTGCCCAGGCTCGCCAGGTGCTGGGCATCCTCCAACTGTCGTTCGCTGGTGCGCAGGTGGCTGGTCATCTCGGTCGCCAGGACCTGGGCCCGGCTGCGTGAAGTGGTCAGCGAAAAGACGATGCCGGCAATCAGCATGCTGGTGGCCAGGCCGCCGAGGACGATGAACCAGGGGATGGCCTTGTCGAGCGGACCGAAGACCTGGCGCTCGTCCTGGCCGACCTCGACCAGCCAGGAGTGGCCGCCCAACTCGAAGCCGAGCACACGCTCGAGGCTGCGCGCCGGTGCGACGGCCGACTTCGCCAAGGCCGCGCTGTCGAACAGCAGTTGCCGCTCGCCGAAGGGGGTCGGCTTCACGAACCTGGTCTCGACGCGCGTGCCGACCGCCCCCTGGCCCGGGCCGGCATCGATCAGGCGCAGCCGGAGCGTCCTCGCGGCATCGTCGCCCACCATGTCGCGCAGCATGCCTGCGATGCTGAAGCCCGCGCCGACCGAACCCATATAGGCGCTGCGCCGCTGCTCGAGCGTATCGAGCGGCTGCCCCGTGCGATAGACCGGCAGCCGCATCGCCAATCCGATGTCGGACTCGCGACCCGGGATGCGCACCTTGCGCCCGGAGGAGACGAGCCCGCCGGTGTCACGCCCCTGCTCGAGCGCATCCCCCCTGTCGGGCATCGCGCCCAGGTCGTTGCCGAGCAGCTTCTCGTTGCCGGCCTGCGGTTCGATGTAGATCAGCGGGTAGTAGGTGTCACGCTCGCCGGGCGGCTTGATGGCGAAGCGGGAGGCAACGCTGGCGTCGAGACTGGCATCGCCACGGACCTGTGCCTCGAAGAACTGCTTGTCGCCCGCCGCAACGCGGGGCGCATAGGTGACGGCCTGGAAACCGGGGTACGCGGTCGCAAGGTTCAGCCCCGCGACGTAGTCCCTGAAATCGCTTCGCGTCACGGCCTCGGAGGTGTTGAATCGCGCACGCAGGCCGATGAGGACGGCAATGTAGTCGTCGAAGCGAGCCTCGACCTTGCGTGCCAGATCGAACGCGGTTGCGTCGAAGCGCGCCTGGGCGCTGCGCCCGATCTCCTGGCGCGCCGAAATGCTGAGGGCGATCGATAGCGCCGCGCCGAGGATGAAAATTACCAGCGGCAGGCGAATCCTGGCCCAGACGGACAAAGACATGGGTTTGATCCTGTCGCTTGTACGAGCCGGGTAGCTCCGTGGACAACAGTGTGGCACGGCAGAGAACGCAACGGTTGCATTTTGGAACAAAATACGGGGAATGTAAGGGCGTTACAAATGATTTTTGCCTAATTTTGAAAATCAAAGTATTAGCTCTACCCCGTCATCTCCCCAATTGCAAAGAGCCAGGCGTCTCGCGACGCCTGGCTCTTGTTCAAAAAGTAAAAAGGCCCGTTCAGAACGGAATGTCGTCATCCATGTCGTCGAAGCCCGACGACGACTTGGCCGGAGCCTGGCGTGGAGCCGGCGCCGGAGCGCGCGGTGCCGCCGCGGGCGCACGCGCGGCGTACCCGCCGCCACCGCCACCGCCCTGCGAATAACCACCGCCGCCACCGCCTTGCGAGTAGCCGCCGTCGTCATCGCCGGGGCCACCCGACGGGCCGCCCTGGCCCTGGCGGCTGCCGAGCATCTGCATCTGGTCGGCACGGATTTCGGTGGTGTACTTTTCGATGCCGTCCTTGTCGGTCCACTTGCGCGTGCGCAGGCTGCCTTCGACGTACACCTGCGAGCCCTTGCGCAGGTACTGGCCGGCGATTTCGGCCAGGCGGCCGTTGAAGACGATGCGGTGCCATTCGGTGGCTTCGCGCATTTCGCCGCTTTGCTTGTCTTTCCAGCGATCGGTGGTGGCCACGGTGACGTTCGCGACCTGATCGCCGCTCGGGAAGGTCCGCATTTCGGGGTCGCGCCCCAGGTTGCCGACGACGATGACTTTATTGACCGATGCCATATGCACTGCCCCTGATAAGTAGATGAAGGAGGAGGTTGAGAGGAACCCTCGATTGTGCCCCAAGGCTGTCGGCGGCATGCCCGGCGAATGCCAGAATGAGCCTTCCCGATGAACAGAGAACCCGACTTTTTCGAGCATCTGCGCGCCGAATTGCGCGGTGGCCGCATCTGGCTCGACCGGGCGATCGTGCTCGGCTACGCCATTGCGGCCGGCCTCTTCGTGGTGGGCTTCACCATGGCGAGCGACTGGGTCTTCGGCCAGTTCCACAGTTTCTACCGCAGCTGGCCCTGGGCGGTGCTGCTGACGACGCCGCTGCTCACGGCCGGGATCGTCTGGTTCACGTTGCGTTTCTTTCCCGGCGCGGGCGGCTCGGGCATTCCGCAGATCAAGGCGGCGCTGCATCCGGCCCTGCCCGAAGAGCGGCGCTTCGCCTTCGCCTCGCTGCGGCTCACGCTCGCCAAGATCGGGCTGGGCGCAGCAGGCTTCGCGGCCGGGCTGTCGATCGGGCGCGAGGGGCCTTCGGTACAGGTAGCTGCCGGGGTGATGCAGCATGCGCGCCGCTGGTTGTCGCCCAACACGGCCATCGACGGACGCGCGCTGCTGGTGGCGGGCGGCGCGGCCGGCATCGCGGCGGCCTTCAATGCGCCGCTGGCGGGCGTGGTGTTCGCCATCGAGGAGCTGTCGGGCCGGCTCGAGGCGCGCTCCAGCGGCCTGATCATCACGGCCATCGTGCTGGCGGGCCTGGTGGCTGTATCGGCCTTCGGCAATACCAGTTACTTCGGCGTGATCCGCGTGCCCCGGCTGGGCTGGGAGGCACTCGGGCCGGGACTGCTGGTCACCCTGCTGAGCGGCGCGGCCGGCGGGCTGTTCGCGCGGCTGCTGAGCGCCTCGCTCACCGGTGTGCCGGGGCGCCTCAACCGCTGGCGGGCGCGCTTTCCGGTGCGTTTCGCGGCCTGCGGCGCACTGGCGGTGGCCGTCATCGGGCTGGTCACGGGCGGCGCCACCTTCGGCGCGGGCTCCGAGGCGGTCAAGCAGATGCTGCAGGGGCATGACGAATTGACGCCGATCTACACCGTGCTCAAGTTCATCGCCACCTGGCTGACGGCCTGGTGCGGCGTGCCGGGCGGCATCTTCGCGCCGTCACTGTCCATCGGAGCGGGCATCGGCAACGCGGTGGCGCGGCTGGCCGGCAGCGACCTCGGCCCCGCGCTCATTGCCATGGGCATGGCGGGCTTCCTGGCCGCGGTGACCCAGGCACCGCTCACCGCCTTCATCATCGTGATGGAGATGGTCGACGGCCACTCGATGGTGCTGAGCCTGATGGCCGCGGCCATGCTGGCCAGCCTGGTCTCGCGGATGATCAGCCGCCCGCTGTACGACACGCTGGCCGAGCACATGGTGGGACGGGCCATCGGCAGCTCGGAGCCGGTGCATCCGTCTGCGCCGCAACCCGGCACCTCGCCATGAAATGCGCGGCGGTCTATCATGTCCGGTTGCCCTCGGACGATCGCCCCCTTTGAATTCAAAAGCCACTGAATACGCCGCCGCCGACGAGGAAAGCGCACGCGACGCGGAACTCGAGCGAAACACCTACCTCGGCGCCGTGCTGGCGCAGCAGCGCATCAGCATCCGCGGTGCGCGCACCCACAACCTGAAGAACGTCGATCTCGACATCCCGCGCAACAAGCTGGTGGTCATCACCGGCCTGTCGGGCTCGGGCAAGTCGAGCCTGGCCTTCGACACGCTGTATGCCGAAGGGCAGAGGCGCTACGTCGAGAGCCTGTCGGCCTATGCGCGGCAGTTTTTGCAGCTCATGGACAAGCCCGATGTGGACGTGATCGAGGGCCTGTCGCCCGCGATCAGCATCGAGCAGAAGGCCACCAGCCACAATCCGCGCTCCACCGTGGGCACGGTGACCGAGATCCACGACTACCTGCGCCTGCTGTACGCGCGCGCCGGCACGCCCTACTGCCCCGACCATCACCTGCCGCTGCAGGCGCAGACGGTCTCGCAGATGGTCGACGCCACGCTCGCCATCCCCGACGAGCCGCGCCTGATGATCCTGGCGCCGGTGGCAAGAGAGAAAAAAGGAGAGTTCCTCGAGCTCTTCGCCGAGATGCAGGCGGCCGGCTACGTGCGCTTTCGCGTCGACGGGCAGACCTACGAATACAACGACCTGCCCAAGCTCAAGAAGACCGAGAAGCACGACATCGACGTGGTGATCGACCGCCTGCGCGCGCGCCCCGACATGCAGCAGCGCCTGGCCGAGAGCTTCGAGGCCGCGCTGCGCCTGGCCGAGGGCCGCGCGATAGCGCTCGAACTCGGCGCCGAGGGTGCGCCCGACAAGGAACACCTGTTCAACGCCAAGTTCGCCTGCCCGATCTGCCACTACTCGCTGTCGGAACTGGAGCCGCGCCTCTTCTCGTTCAACTCGCCCGTGGGCGCCTGCCCGAGCTGCGACGGCCTGGGCCATCGCGAGGTGTTCGACCCGGCGCGCGTGGTGGCCTTCCCCTCGCTCTCGCTCGCCAGCGGCGCCATCAAGGGCTGGGACCGCCGCAACGGCTACTACTTCAGCATGATCGAGAGCGTCGCGAAGCACTACAAGTTCGACGTCGATGCGCCCTTCGAGTCGCTGCCAGCCTCGGTGCAGCAGGTGCTGCTGAACGGCTCGGCGGCCGAGGAGATCAAGTTCAACTACACCATGGAGTCGGGCAACTTCGCGGGCAAGAAGCTCACGAAGAAGCACCCCTTCGAGGGCATCATCCCGAACATGGCGCGGCGCTACCGCGAGACCGATTCGGTGATGGTGCGCGAAGACCTTGCGCGCTTTCGCAACCTGCAGCCGTGTCCCGACTGCGGCGGCTCGCGGCTGCGGCCCGAAGCGCGCAACGTGTTCCTGGTGGACGAATCGGCCCGCCCGGCCGATGGCAGCGAGCCGCCGCGCATGGCGATCTTCGAACTGAGCCATCTCACGCTGCGTGACTCGCTCGCGTGGTTCCAGACGCTCAAGCTGCGCGGCGCCAAGGCCGACATCGCCGACAAGGTGGTGCGCGAGATCGGCCTGCGGCTGAAGTTCCTGAACGACGTGGGCCTCAACTACCTGAGCCTGGACCGCAGCGCCGAAACGCTCTCGGGCGGCGAGGCGCAGCGCATCCGCCTGGCCTCGCAGATCGGCTCGGGCCTCACGGGCGTGATGTACGTGCTCGACGAGCCCAGCATCGGCCTGCACCAGCGCGACAACGACCGCCTGATCGGCACGCTGAAGCATCTGCGCGACATCGGCAACAGCGTGATCGTGGTGGAGCATGACGAGGACATGATCCACGCCGCCGACCACGTGATCGACATGGGCCCCGGCGCCGGCGTGCATGGCGGGCGCGTGATGGCGCAGGGCACGTACGCCGAGGTGTCGTCCAACCCCGATTCGCTCACGGGCCAGTACCTCTCGGGCACCAAGAAGATCGAAGTGCCCAGGCACCGCACCGCCTGGCTGCCGGTCGTGAAGAAGCCGGCCTTCAACGAAGGCAGGAAGCCCTCGCGCTTTCCGCAGAGCCCCGCGGCCGAACGCCGCGCCGCGCGCGAGGCGGCCCACCTCGCCACGCAGACCGACCTGCAGGAAATCCGCGTGGTCGGCGCCACAGGCAACAACCTGAAGAACGTGAGCGTGGCCTTCCCGGTCGGCCTGCTGACCTGCGTGACCGGTGTGTCGGGCTCCGGCAAGTCGACACTGGTGAACGACACGCTCTACACCGCCGTTGCACGCACGCTGTACCGCGCGCACGAAGAGCCGGCCGCGCACGAATCGGTGGAGGGCATCGAGTATTTCGACAAGGTCATCAACGTCGACCAGAGCCCCATCGGCCGCACGCCGCGCAGCAACCCGGCCACCTACACGGGCCTGTTCACGCCGATCCGCGAACTGATGGCCGAGACCAACACCGCGCGCGAGCGCGGCTACGGCCCCGGCCGCTTCAGCTTCAACGTGGCGGGCGGGCGCTGCGAGGCCTGCCAGGGCGATGGCGTAGTGAAGGTCGAGATGCACTTCCTGCCCGACGTGTACGTGCCCTGCGAGGTGTGCCACGGCCATCGCTACAACCGCGAGACGCTCGAGGTGCTCTACAAGGGCAGGAACATCGCGCAGATCCTCGAGATGACGGTGGAGGTGGCGCACGAATTCCTGAAGGCCGTGCCCACCATCGAGCGCAAGCTGCGCACGCTGCTCGACGTGGGCCTGAGCTACATCAAGCTGGGCCAGTCGGCCACCACGCTGTCGGGCGGCGAGGCGCAGCGCGTGAAGCTCGCGCTGGAGCTCAGCAAGCGCGACACCGGCCGCACGCTCTACATTCTCGACGAGCCGACCACCGGCCTGCACTTCGCCGACATCGAGCTGCTGCTGAAGGTGCTGCACCAGCTGCGCGACGCGGGCAACACCATCGTCGTGATCGAGCACAACCTGGACGTCATCAAGACGGCCGACTGGCTGATCGACATGGGCCCCGAGGGCGGCGCGGGCGGCGGCACGGTGGTGGGCGAAGGCACGCCTGAAGACATCGCGGCGAACGAGGCGAGCCACACGGGGCGGTATCTGAAGCGGCTGCTGTAGCCGGCGCGGCCCATGCCTTCCTTCACCCCGCGCCAGCTGCTACTGCTCGTTCTCCTGACCCTTGCATGGGGGTTCAACTGGCCCGTGATGAAACTGGGCGTCGCCGACTATCCACCTCTCGCCTTTCGCGCGATCTCGATCTGGCTCGGCGTGCCGGTGCTGGCCCTCGCGCTGGTATGGATGAAGGTGCCGTTCCGCGTGCCGCGCAGCGCGTGGCCCGAGCTGCTGTGGCTGGGCGCGACCAACATGTTCGTCTGGCACGCCTGCATCATCCTCGCGGTGAAGGCGCTCTCGGGCGGGCGCGCGGCGATCCTGGGCTACACGATGCCGGTGTTCTCGGCCGTCATCGGCGCGCTGCTGTTCTCCGCCGTGCTCACGCGGCGCGCGTGGCTGGGCGTGGGCGCCTGCGCGGTCGGCGTGGGGCTGCTGCTGTGGCATGAACTCACCGACTTCGCGGGGCGGCCCGGCTACGTGGCGCTGGCACTGGTGGCGGCCGCCACATGGGCGCTGGGCACGCAGTTGCTGCGGCACACGCGCATCGGGCTGCCGACGCTCACGCTGTCGTTCTGGATGACGGCGCTGACCGCGGTGGTGATGACGGTGCTCTCGCTGCTGTTCGAGCGCGGCCAGATGTACTGGCCGGGCCGCGTGACCTGGGCTTCGATCGGCTACAACGCCGTGCTGATCTTCGGCTTCGCGCATGCCGCCTGGTTCTACCTGGCGCGCGGCCTGCCGCCCATCGCCTCGACGCTCAGCGTGATGTTCATCCCGGTGCTCGGCGTCTTCAGCGGCGCGGTGTGGCTGGGCGAAGCCGTGCACTGGCAGGACTGGGTGGCGGTGGCGCTGATGATGGTCGCCATCGCCTCCGTGCTGTGGCCCTCGCGCAACGCAGCGAAGGCCTGAGCGCGCCTTTTTCTTTTTTCAGGTCGTCGTCTGTACGTGCAGCCGGCTGCTCTTGCAGCGGTGCAGCGCGCGGTAGTGCTCCAGCGGCCTGCCATTGGCACCGTAGGCGATCGACTCGATGCGCAGCAGCGGCTCGGGCTGCGGCAGGTTGAGCAGCCGGCAGGTCTCGGCATCGGGCAGCACCGCATCGATCCAGCGCTCGGCGCGCACCAGGCGCAGCCCGTACTGGCGGCGCAGCACGTCGTACAGCGAGCGATCGTCCAGACGCGTGCGGTGCAAACCCGGCGCGAGGTCGGCGGGCACCACGGTCTCCACCAGCAGGCGCAGTTCGCCGTCGACGCTGCGCAGGCGCTTGAGCGCGACCACCTGGGTGTCGTCGGTGAGCCCCAGCGAAGCGGCTTCCTGCTCGGTGGGCGCGCGCAGTTCCTGCGTGAGGATCTGCGTGCGCACCGAGCGGCCCTTGCGCTCCATTTCGTCGGAGAAGCCGAGCACGGTGGAAACGAAATCCTCGTCGCGCTCGCGGGCCGACACGAAGGCACCGCGGCCCTTGATCTTGTAGATGAGGTTGTTGCGCACGAGGTCTGCCAGCGCCTCGCGCACCACGATGCGCGAGATGCCGAACTGCTCGCCGAGCTCGGCCTCGGACGGCAGCTTGGCGCCGATGGGCAGCACGCCCTGCAGGATCTGCATGCGAAGCGCGTCGCGGAACTGGGCCCACAGGGGCGACTCGGAGTCGCGGTCGAGCACGGTCGAGATTTCGGTCGGAGAGTTCACGTCGAGGGTTGGCCCAGGGCCTGAGGAGTCATCAATGATGCATCGAAAGATGCAGGCGCATCCGCTGCCACCGGCGAAAGCCGCACGCCGTGGCGCTCGCGCAGGGCGGTGGCGCAGGCATGCAGCTCTGCGTGCTGCTGCGCCGCATCCCAGCCCAGCGCCTCGGCCGCGATGCCCGCCATCTCGGCCAGCGCGGCATCGGTGACGAACCCGCGGATGGCCAGCAGCGTGCGGCGGATCACGAGGTCGTCGAGATGCACCACGCCGGTTTCGAGGCAAAGGTACGAAAGCTCGGCCACGGAGTAGCCGGGCGCATGGCGCAGCGGCATGTCGCCCGATGCGGCGAGGCGCTGCGCCAGCGGCAGCGCCTTCGATCCGTAGCGCTTCAGAAGCACCTGCGCACGCGTGCGGCTCATGCCCGAGGCGCCGACCAGTCGATCGACAAAACGCTCCACCGCCTGCGCATCGGCCGGCAGCTCGGCGCCGCCGCCGATGGGCAGCAATTCGGTGGATGCGGTGCGCGGGCGGCCCAGCTGCTTCAGCACCTCGTCGGCCGCTTCTTCCGCGAGCGCGCGGAAGGTGGTCCACTTGCCGCCCACGAGGCCGACGATGGGAATGTCGCGCGTGGCGTTGGGCGGGTCGAGCACCACCGAGTGGTCGCGCGAGATCTGCCCCGGCTTGTCGGCGTCGGAGCGCGCGAGCGGCCGCACGCCGACGTAGGTGTAGACCACGTCGCCGCGGCCAAAGCGCAGGTTGGGGAACACCTCGGCCAGCACGTCGAGCAGGTAATCGACCTCGGCCGGCTCGGTGCCGATCTGGTCGGGGTCGTCCACCGGGATGTCGGTGGAGCCCACCAGCACCCGGTCGAGAAAGGGATAGACGATGCACACGCGCCCGTCGACCGCCTCGAAGTAGGCCATGCGGCCCTCGAGCGCATCGCGCAGCGCGGGATGGTCGAGCACGAGGTGCGAGCCCTTGGTGCCCATCACGCGCGAGCCCGCGCCGCCGAGCACGGCCGTGCTGCGATCGAGCCACGCGCCGCTGGCATTCACCACGGTGTCGGCCGTCACGCGCACCAGCGCGCCGGTGATCTCGTCGCGCAGCGTGATGATGTTGCCCGCGCAGCCCGTCACGCGGCAGTAGTTGGCCGCGGCCGAGCGCGGCTGGTCGCGGCAGGCATCGCCGATGAGTTCGAGGACGAGCCACTCGGGGTGGCTGATCCACGCATCGAAGAAGGTGGCGGTCCAGCGCACCGCGGCGCGGAACAGGCTGCGGTCATTCGGCGGCACGCGGCTGATGCGGTGGTTGGGCATCACGCGCTGGCGGCGGCCCAGCAGGTCGTACAGGCGCAGGCCCGCGGCCACCGCAAGCAGGCCGCGCGTTCGCTGCGGCGGCGTGCGGCCGAAGAACTTGAGCGCGCTGCTCATCAGCCCGCCGAAGAAGCTGGACAGCGGCACCACCGTCTTCAGCGGCTGCACCAGGTGCGGTGCGTTGCGCAGCAGCAGGTTGCGCTCGCGCGTGGCCTCGGCCACCAGCGAGAAGCTGCCGTTCTCCAGGTAGCGCAGGCCGCCGTGGATCATGCGCGAGGGCGCGCTGCTGGCGCCCGCGCTGAAGTCGCCCTTGTCGACGATGAGGCAATCCACGCGCTGCAGGCACAGGTCGCGGAACACGCCCACGCCGTTGATGCCGGCGCCGACGATCACGGTAGAGAAATGACGATCGGCCAGCGAGGCCGGGCGCACGAAGGGCAGCTGCCAGGCGCTCATCTCGAGCCTCCCGACAGATGGAAAAACACAGGGGACATGGTGTCGATCAGTTCGTTGAAGCCGGCGTTGAAGTCGGCATGGGCGCAGGCCTCGGTGGCATCGGGCTCGACCGTGTCGCAGGGCGCGAGCAAGGCGCTGCCCTGCCCGGCGTGGCCGATGCCCTGCGACATGGCGGCGTAGATCGCGGCGCCGCGCGCGCCGGTTTCGTCGTCGGCGCAGCGTTCGACCGGATGGCCGAGGAAGGATGCGAGCAGGCGCACGAGGCGCGCATCGCTCGCGCCGCCGCCGAGCACGGTCGATGCGGACACAGGCAGGCCGCATGCCGCGAGGCGTGCCGCGTGCCGCGCATGCAGTGCCACGACCGCATCGACCACCGCGCGTGCCATGTCGCCCCGTGTGTGATGACTCTTGAGGCCGACGAAGCCCGCCGTCACGCCGCCACCGCCATTGACGAACGGCAGGAAGCGCAGGCCGCCCGCGCCCAGCGGCACCGACATCGCCAGGTCGACGACGGCGCGCGAATCGGGCAGTCCCAGCACGCCGGCCAGCCACGCGATGTTGGCCATCGACGACGGGCTGTTCTCCATGTAGAGCCGCTTGTCCTCGCGGCCGAAGTTCACGACGGCGGCAACATCGGGCTTGGGCTCGATCACCGGGCCGATCACCGCGTTCACGCACCACGTGCCGAAGACCGACACCGCGCGTCCGCGCCCTTCCGCGCAGATCGCGGTCATCGACGCGAGCAGGTCGATGGCTCCCATCGCCACCGGAATGCCGGCAGGCAGGCCGCACAGCGCGGCCTCGGAAGGCCGCAGCCTGCCGATCACTTCGCCGCTCGGCAGCAGCGGCCCGAAGACCTGCGGCCCGAGCTCCGCGATGCCCGAGGCATCGAAGGCCGCCTGCGACCACCTGCCCGTGGCGATCGACACCAGCCCAGCGGTGCTCGCATCGCTCGCGTCGGTGGCGATCTCGCCGGTCAGCAGGAAGCCGAGGTAGTCCTTCGCGAACAGCAGCCGGTGCACCGCGCCGCGCTGCACGGCATCGGTGCCGAGCAGCGCGGCGGCGATCACGGTGGGCTGCCCCGGCCACGGCCTGCAGCCGACGTCCGCGAACAGCGCCTCGCCATGGCCGAGCGACAGCGAGCGCGCCCGTGCGTCGGCACGCTGGTCGGTCGAGGCAACCGCCCTTCCCCCCACGAGTTCGTTGCGCGCATCGAGCGCATAGAGCCCCGCGCCATGGCCCGTGCAGCCGATGGCGCGAACCTCGGTCACGCGCTCGCCGAGTTGGTGGGCGACATCGCGCAGCACCTGGGTCAGGGCCGTGCGGATCGCAGTCGCGCCCACTTCGCATCCCCCTCCAGGCAGCCGGTCGTGCGGCAGCGGCATGCGTGACAGGGCGATGGAGCGGCCGCTCCCGGCTTCGAGGGCCAGGGCCTTCAGGCTGCTCGATCCCATGTCGATGCCGATCAGTATGTTTGGCTTCATGTCATAACAGCTTCGGCTGAATAAAAGCACCTCGCCAGTAGCGTTTCCCCTAGTTATCCCGTCAAACGTCCAGCGCGTACATTCTACCTGTCATAACAAGTGACGCGACACCGAAGATCAAGATGCTGTCCTGAAAAGCGGCATCGCAAGCTGTGCCCCCCAACGTGAGGAGACAAAAATGAGGCGTAATTTCCTGAAGTCCGCCGCGGCAGCCGGCATCGGCCTGGCTGGCGCCAGCGCATTGGCGCAGCAGCAGGCGGCTGCCCCTGCAGCAGGCGGCGGGCTGCGCGGCAACCCGAGCGACGTCTACGTGATGAACGTGATGGTGTCGGGCGTGGAGTACTGGTTTCCGGTCTACGAAATGATGAAGCAGCTCGGCCGCACGCTGGGCGTGCGCACGCGCTACACCGGCACGCCGGAGTACGACGTGAACAAGCAGCTCGCCTCCTTCGAGCAGGAGCTGGCGCGCAAGCCCGCGGGCATCCTGCTGCACCCGATGAACCCCGACCCGTTCATCGAGCCGATCAATCGCGCCGCGGCGATGGGCATCCCGGTCGTCACCTTCGCGGCCGACTCGCCGAACTCCAAGCGCACATCGTTCGTCACCTCCGACAACGACCGCGAAGGCACGCAGGCCGCCGACGCCATCGCCGCCTCGCTCAACGGCAAGGGCGAATACGCCGTGCTGGAGAACCCTGGCCAGGACAACCACGACCGCCGCATCGCCGCCTTCGTGAACCGCATGAAGGCCAAGCACCCGGGCATGAAGCTGGTCGGCCGCGCCGCCAGCAACCAGGACCCGAACAAGGCCTACCAGGCGGTGCTGAGCCTCGCGCAGGCCAACCCGAACCTGAGCGCGCTGTTCATGCCCGAGGCCAACTCGGCCCTCGGCGCGGCGCAGGCCAAGGTGGAGACCAAGAAGAACATCAAGGTGATGTGCTGCGACGTCAACGCCAAGATCCTCGACATGATCAAGTCGGGCGACGTGTTCGGCGCCATCAACCCGAACCAGGGCATGCAGGGCTACATGGGCATGATGATGCTGTTCCTGGCCAGGAACCCCACGCTCATCGACCCGATGAACGATGCCAAACGCAACGGCACCAACCCGATGGCCGTGCCCTTCCTGGACAACGGCCTGGCGGTGGTCAGCAAGGCCAATGCCGACGACTTCTACTGGGACAAGTACCTCGCACGCCGCGGCACCAAGGGAATCGGCGAGTGAGCCACCTGCTCGAACTGCGCGGCATCGGCAAGCGCTTCGGCGCTTCGCGCGCGCTCTCCGGCGTGGATTTCTCGCTTCAGCGCGGCGAGATCCACGCCCTGTGCGGCGAGAACGGCGCGGGCAAGTCCACGCTGATGAACATCATCGACGGCATCCACCAGCCGGACGAGGGCGAGATCTCGCTCGACGGCCGGAAGGTGGTCATCGACGGCCCCGCGCACGCCATGCGCCTGGGCATCGGCCTGGTGCACCAGGAGATCGCCCTGTGCGCCGACGCCACCGTGGCCGAGAACATCTTCATGCCGGAGATCAACGCCGGCAGGCACGCATGGATGGACTACGCGAGCCTCGACGAGCGCGCCGCCAAGGTGCTGCAGCGGCTGGGGCAGGACGTCGACCCGGCTGCGCTGGTGAAGGACCTGAGCATTTCCACGCAGCAGCTGATCGAGATCGCCAAGGCGCTCACGCTGGACTGCAAGGTGCTGATCCTCGACGAGCCCACCGCCGCGCTCACCGACAACGAATCGGCCGCGCTCTTCAGGGTGCTGCACGACCTGAAGGCGCAGGGCATCGGCATCATCTACATCAGCCATCGCATGGCCGAGATCTTTGCGCACTGCGACCGCGTCACCGTGCTGCGCGACGGGCGCAACGTGCATTGCGGGCCGCTGGCCGAACTGGACGCCGACGGGCTGGTGCGCCGCATGGTCGGGCGCGACCTGGGCAACTACTACCCGCCGAAGCAGCAAGCGCCTGCATCGGAGGAACACGTGCTCGAAGTGACCGACATCGCCGACGGCGAGCGCGTGCACGGCGTGTCGTTCACGCTGAAGCGCGGAGAGATCCTCGGCATCGCGGGCTTGATGGGCGCCGGTCGCAGCGAGCTCGCAGAGACCGTGTGCGGCCTGCGCCCCGCGCGCAGCGGCACCGTGCGCCTGCGCGGCAGGGCACTGGCGATCCGCAAGTACGGGGACGCGCTGCGCGAGGGCATCGCCTACCTCAGCGAAGACCGCAAGGCGGCCGGCGTGTACCTCGACCTGCCCATTGCGCAGAACATCGCCTCGATGGCGCTCGCGCGCGTCAGCTCGCGCTTCGGGCTGCTGCAGCGCGCGGCCGAGCACAGGCTGGCGGTCGACCTCGGTGCGAAGCTCAAGCTCAAGTCCGACGGCGTGGCCATCGAGGTGGCGAGCCTGTCGGGCGGCAACCAGCAGAAGGTGGCCATCGCCAAGCTGCTGGCCACCAACCCATCGGTGCTGCTGATGGACGAGCCCACGCGCGGCGTGGACGTGGGCGCCAAGTCGGAGATCCACCACATCCTGCGCGAGCTGGCCGGCCAGGGCGTGGGCGTGATCGTGATCTCGTCGGAGCTGCCCGAGATCATCGGACTGTGCGACCGCGCGCTGGTGATCCGCGATGGCCGGCTCGCGGGCGAACTGGCATCTAACGAGATGACGGAGGAAGCCCTGTTGCGGCTCGCCTCCGGACTCTGCGAACAGGAAGCGGCATGAAAGACCTACAGGGTTCGTGCGGCGCTTTGGTCGGTTCGGTCGGTTCGGGGCGCGCTCACGCCGACGGGGTACCTTGCTCCGCGAATGTCCCTCGGCCTGCGGCCTCCTCCTTTATTTCGCTGCGCAAGGCACCCCGCCAGCGTGATCAATGGACGCCGCGGTTGATCGCAGGACACAACGACAGCGCCCACTGTGCACAGGGCACCGGGTGCTCCCCGCAGCGAAATAAAGGAGGAGCCGAAGGCGGGGGACATTCGCGGAGGGGAGCACCCGGTGGCCTGTGCACGCGCCCCGAACAAGAGCGCCAAGAACACAAACATCAAGAACACAACCGACAAGCAAGACAACGCGCAGTGGAGCATCCGACATGAACTACCCGGCCCAACTCGACGCAGGCCTTCCAGCAAGACAGCAAGGAAGACCCCCCGCAAAACCCGCCAGCAAGCTCGGCAGCATGCGCGAGATGGGCTTGCTGCTCATCATCGCCGTGCTGTGCGCGGGCATGAGCTTCGCGTCGCCCTACTTCCTGACCTGGGACAACGTGCGCGCCATGCTGCTGTCGTTCTCCATCGAAGGCATCGTGGTCGTCGGCATGACGATCCTGCTGATCGTCGGTGGCATCGACCTGTCGGTGGGCTCGGTGGTGTGCTTCGCCATGGTGGTCACGGGCAAGCTCTTCCTCATGGGCTTCGACCCGTGGACCGCCGGGCTCATCGCCATTGCGGCGAGCGCCATGATCGGCGCGATGATCGGCGGCTGCGTCACGCGCATCGGCCTGAACCACTTCATCGCCTCGCTGGCCTTCATGGTCATCGTGCGCGGCCTGTGCCTCGCGCTCACGCAGGGCACGCCGCAGTCGCTGTTCTCGCTGCCGGCGGAGTTCAAGTTCATCGGCCAGGGCACGCTGTTCGGCATTCCGGCCGTGATCCTGATCTTCCTGGCGATCGTGGTGGTGAGCGACTTCCTGCTGCGCCGCTCCACCCTGCTGCGCCGCGTGTTCTACACCGGCAGCAACGAGAAGGCCGCGCTCTACTCCGGCATCCGCGTGGGCCGCGTGAAGTTCTGGGTCACGGTGCTGTGCGCGGCCTCGGCGGGCCTGGCGGGCGTGATCTACACCGCGCGCTTCGGCGCCGCCACGCCGACCTTCGGCATGGGCATGGAGCTCAACGTGATCGCCGCGGCGGTGATCGGCGGCGCCAGCCTCAAGGGCGGCTCGGGCACCGTGCTGGGCGCGGTGCTCGGGCTTGCGCTGCTGTCGGTGGTGACCAGCTCGCTGATCCTGCTCGACGTGTCGCCCTACTGGCAGGACGTGATCAAGGGCCTGATCCTGCTCGCGGCCGTGACCATCGACCACATCCTGAACACGAGAAAGACCAAGCGATGAACAGCAGCAACAACGCATCGATGAAGAAGACCACCCTCGGCCCGTCGGGCATCGAATGCTCGGCCATCGGCCTGGGCACCTGGGCGATGGGCGGCTGGATGTGGGGCGGCGGGGACAACGCGGCCGCCGTGCTGGCCATCCAGGCCTCGCTCGACGCGGGCGTGAACCTGATCGACACCGCGCCGGCGTACGGGCTCGGGCGCTCCGAGAGCATCGTCGGCACCGCGTTGAAGGGACGCCGCCACGAGGCCGTCATCGCCACCAAGTGCGGACTGGTATGGCACACGCAACAGGGAACGCACTTCTTCGAAGAGGATGGCCACCCGGTGCATCGTTACCTCGGGCGCGAATCGATCGTCCATGAGTGCGAAGAGAGCCTCAAGCGCCTGCAGACCGACTACATCGACCTCTACATCACGCACTGGCAGGACAGCACCACGCCGGTCGAGGAAACGATGGACGCGCTGCTGGAGCTCAAGAAGCAGGGAAAGATCCGCGCCATCGGCGTGAGCAATGTGAGCCCCGAAACGCTCGCCGAATACCTGCGCCATGGCCCGGTCGATGCGGCGCAGGAGCGCTACAGCCTGATCGACCGCGAGATCGAGCAGGCGCTCGTGCCACTTTGCAGCGAGCACGACG
This sequence comes from Variovorax sp. Varisp36, assembly GCF_047304235.1. NCBI lineage: Bacteria > Pseudomonadati > Pseudomonadota > Betaproteobacteria > Burkholderiales > Comamonadaceae > Variovorax > Variovorax sp. Varisp36. The sequence goes on along the minus strand of NZ_JBGLYU010000003.1, from coordinate 125,306 downwards.
TGGCGGTGCTGGGCTATTCGTCGCTGGCGCTGGGCCTGCTGGCCGGCCCGATCGACCCCGGGCGCAAGTTCACCGGCGACGACCAGCGCGCGAGCAACCCGCGCTTCAGCGCGCAGAACCGCGCGAAGCTCAAGGCCTTCTTCGACGAGCTGGAGCCGCTGCGCAAGCAGCTCGAATGCTCGTTCGGCCAATTGATGATCGCGTGGACGCTGGCACGCGGCAGCGTCTCGGTGGCGCTGTGCGGCGCGCGCGTCAGCAAGCAGGCAGTCGAGAACGCAGCGGCCGGTTCGGTGCGCCTGCGCGACGACGCACTGCAACTCGTCGACGCCGTTGCGGCCAAGCACCTGAACGCGCTGGCCTGATCCTCTCCACTTTCAATACAAGGACCTCTTTCGTATGTCGAAGGACAAGACCGCACGCCTGAACCGGCTGCTGAACAACGGGCGCTGCCTGGACATCGCGCTCGACCACGGCGTGTGCAACGAGCCCTCGTTCCTCAACGGGCTGGAAGACATGCCGCAGGTGATCGACAAGCTCGTGGCCGCCGGCCCCGACGCCATCCAGCTCAACTACGGCCAGGCCGATCTGCTGCAGGACCGCCCGGGCCGAGACAAGCCCGCGCTGGTGCAGCGCATAGACATGGGCAACCCCTACAACGCCACCGCCCACCGCGTGATGTGGGCCGTGCTGCAGAACGAGCACGACCCGGTACTGCCGGCAGTGCAACGCGACGCAGCCTGCGTGGTCGTCAACCTGTTCATGCTGCCGAACGAGCCCGACCTGTTGCGCCAGTGCGTGCAGAACATCGCGCGCGTGCGCGCCGACTGCGACCGCTACGGCATGCCGCTGATGATCGAGCCGCTGGTGATGCGCCCGCACAGCGAGCAGGGCGGCTACATGGTCGATGGCGACGCCGAAAAAATCGTCACGCTGGTGCGCCTTGCGCGCGAGATGGGCGCCGACATCGTCAAGGCCGACCCCACCGCCGATCCCGCCGAGTTCCACCGCGTGGTGCAGGCCGCGCGCTGCCCCGTGCTCGTGCGCGGCGGCGGGCGCGAAGACCTGCAGCAGGTGTTCGCGCGCTCGCGCGTGCTGCTGGACCAGGGCGCGGTCGGCATGGTGTACGGGCGCAACGTGTACCAGCACGCCAACCCGTCGGCGGTGGTGAATGCGTTGATGGCCATGATCCACCGCGGCGCAAGCGCCGAGGAGGCGTGGGGCATCTACGAATCGGGCGGCACGAAGAAGTAACGCAGCGCCGCCGGAAAAAAAGAGAGGGAGAGGCTGTACGGCAGGCGGCGCACTCGTCGCCGGCCGGGGTGCGCCCTGCGCGCGCGCTTTCGCGAGTGAACACCACAACTTGGAGGCGACGATGAAGATCCGGTATTACCTGATGGCTTTGATGGTGCCGTTCGTCACACTGCTGACGCACGCGGCAATCACCGGGGTCAGTCCGATGACGACCCTGGGCAACATGGCGGCGGCGGTTTCCGAAGCTGTCGCCGACCCGCTCCCGCTGCAGGGTCCGGGCCTGGGCAACCTCACCTACACCTCGGCGGAACTGTTCAAGCCGGTGTCGATGATCACCAGCGCGGCGCACCCGCTCGATCCGGCACACAGCAGCGCCTACGAGTCGCGCGAGGTGCCCGCCACCTACCCGGGCCGCAAGGACTACGGCATGAACGCGGGCATCATGATCAACGGCTACTTCCTCACCTCCTTCGCGCCGGACAGCGGCCTCGGGCCGGGCGGCTTCCTGCTGTACGACGTGTCGAACCCGCGCCAAATTCAACTCGTCAAGAAGATCTACGAACCCGAGGCTCGCACCAAGGAGTTCCGCGAGACCCATTCCTTCGGCACCGCGAAGATCGGCGGCAAGACGTATGTCGTCCTGCCCAGCATCAACGGCATCGAGTTCTGGGACTTCTCCGACATCAACGACATCAAGCAGGTGAAGAAGCTAGCACTGCCAGGCGTCAACGGGGGCGACTACGAGGACGTCGCCTGGCAGCTCTGGTGGCAGGCGCCTTACCTGTACGTGGCATCGGCCGGCCGGGGCATCTTCATCGTCGATGCCAGGGACCCTGCGAACGCCGTGATCGCGAACCGCGGTGCGGGCAAGCCCAATCCGGTGCCCACCGGCGAACTCGGCGGTTTCCGCATCGGCCCGATCTTCACGATGGGCAACCACATGGTGCTGACCGCGATGGAAAGCAACGGCGGCTTCGCGAGCCTGGACATCTCCGATCCGCTCAACCCCAAGGTGCTCGATTCCATCGCGGGCACCACGCCGTTCTACTACGCCACCTGTTTCGACGGCAGGAACCTGCACGCCTCTGCGCGCAACAGCGGCGCCAGGATGTACAGCTACGACCTGAGCGACCGCTCGCGCTTCGTGGCCGAGGACAACCGGCTCGTCATCGACGAAATGCTGTACTGCGCCACGCAGGACAACTACGTGATCCAGGGCGCGCAAACGCGCATCCACAAGGTCGATGTGAGCAATCCGCTCAATCACGTGGAGGTGGGCCGCGGCAGCATCCTGCGCGAGGACGACCCGAACTTCACGCACTCGGACAACGGCCAGGTCGCGATGTTCGGCAACCTCGTCTTCGTGGGCAACGACCACGGCTCGGGCAGCGGCTTCATCGTGCATGCAGTGGACCCCGACACCACCAAGCCTGAAGTCAAGCAGGTCTCGCCGGCCAACGGCGCGAAGCAGCAAGCGCTGACCTCGCGCATCGGCCTGGGCATGACGGACAACATCCGGCCCGAGAGCGTGAATTCCAACACCTTCATCGTGCGGCCGGTGGGCGGCAACACGCTGGCGGGCACCTACAGCGTGCAGCTGGGCATCATCAACTTCTCGCCCGACCAGCCGCTGCAACCCGGCACGAGCTATGAAGTGTTCCTGCCGGCCAACGGCGTGAAGGACTATGCGGGCAACGCCATCGCGGCCGACTACAAGTCGACCTTCAACACCGGCAACGCGACCGACATCAACCTGATGCATTACTGGACGCTGGCGGGCAACCTGTCCGACCAGATCGGCAGCAACAACGGCACGCCGGTCGCGGGCGACGCGTTCGAGAGCATCGGCCTGAACTTCGCGAACCGCACCGCCGGCGTGCCGCTGAAGAACGATTCAGTGGCCACCGTGCTCGGCGGCACCGCGTCGCTGAGCTTCTACATGAAGACCACGCAGGCGGGCGGTGCGAACTCGTGGACCGCGCCCGGCATCTTCGGGCGCGACCAGGCGAGCGGCACGGACGACGTGTTCTGGGGCTGGCTCGACAACGGCGGGCGCATCAAGCTGTCGGCTGGCAACGACGCCGGCACCACCTCCACCGCGGCGGTGAACGACGGCACCTGGCACCACGTGGTGCTGACGCGCGACGCGGCCTCCGGCGCCCAGGCCGTGTACGTGGACGGCGTGAAGACCACCTCCACCGGCCCCACGGGCAACAAGGGCCTCACGAACAAGTTCAGCGTGCTGGGGCAGATCCAGGGCAATGCCGCGCTCTTCAAGGGCACGCTGGCAGAGGTGCGCGTCTACAGCCGCGTGCTGAGCGACACCGAGGTCAACACGCTGCGCGGCCAGGCCATCATCGGCGACCCCGGCATCGGCGGCGGTCCGAAGCTGGTCAACGGCCAGCTGGTGTTCAACCCGGGCACGCTCGGCAGCAGCGGCGCGCAGTTCCGCTGGAACTTCGGCGACGGCACGCAGACGGCGTACTCGAACCAGCCGAACTACACCTACACCTACAACCGCCCGGGCCACTTCACGGTGACGCTGACGGTGAAGGACGTGAACGGCCGCGAGACCTTCTACACCTACAACCTCACCGTGATCGCCCCGGTCACGGCGCGGGCGCCGACGCACACCACCAACATCGCGGGCGATGCGAATTCGGTGTACTCGGTAAACCCCGACAGCGGCACGGTCGCCGCCATCGATGCGCAGACCCTGGCCAAGCGCTGGGAAACGCGCGTGGGCGATGAGCCGAAGACGCTGGCCGTCGGCCCCGACGGACGCATTTGGGTCACGGTGCAGGGCGAGGACAAGCTGGTCGCGCTGAACGCGGCCGACGGCAGCCTCTCGACCACCGTGCCACTGGCCTACGGCAGCGGCCCCTACGGCGTGGCCTTCACGCCGGACGGTGCGAAAGGTCTGCTCACGCTGGAGAGCAAGTCGGTGCTGATGAGCTTCGACCCGAGCAACGGCAGCACTACCGGCGCGGTCGCGCTCGAAGGCAACCTGCGCGGCATCGCGGTCAACGCCGACTCGCAGGTGGCTTATGTCACGCGCTTCAAGTCGAAGATGACCGGCGGCCAATTGCACAAGGTCAGCCTGCAGGGCATGAGCGCCATGACCACCATCGCGCTGCCGGTGGACACCGCCACGGTGGACACCGAGAGCCACGCGCGCGGCGTGGCCAACTACCTGAGCCAGGTGGTGATCTCGCCGGACGGAACGCGGGCGGTGCTGCCCTCGAAGAAGGACAACATCGTGCGCGGCAAGTTCAGGGACGGCCTTGCGCTGGAGCACGACAAGACGGTGCGTTCCATCCTCTCGCAGGTCAACCTGCAGACGGCCGCGGAAGTGTTCGCCGAGCAGATCGACTTCGACGACCGCGCACCGGCGCGCGCGGCGCTGTTCTCGCCGTCGGGCGACTACCTCTTTGTGGCGCAGATGGAAGGCAACCGCGTGGCCATCGTCGATCCGTACAGCCGCGCGGTGCGCGGCGAGATCAACACCAGCAGCGCGCCGCATGGCCTGTACCTGGACGCGACGCGCAAGCGCCTGTTCGTCAACAACTTCCTGGCGCGCTCGGTGTCCGTGCACGACGTGGCTTCGGTGCTGTCGTCCGAGACGGCGGCCGCGATCTTCCTGCAGAACGTGGCGACGGTGGCACAGGAACCGATGGCGGCCGCGGCGCTGCGCGGCAAGCAGGTGTTCTACAACGCCTCCGACCGTCGCATGAGCAAGGACAACTACATCTCCTGCGCGAGCTGCCACGCAGACGCCGGCGACGACGGCATGGTGTGGGACTTCACCCAGCGCGGCGAAGGCCTGCGCCGCACCATCAGCCTGCAGGGGCGGCGCGGGCTGGGCCACGGCAAGCTGCACTGGACGGCCAACTTCGACGAGGTGCAGGACTTCGAGAACGACATCCGCAACGAGTTCGGCGGCACCGGCTTCCTGACGAATGCGGACTTCGCGGCCACCTCCGACCCGCTCGGTGCGCCCAAGGCCGGCAAGAATGCGCAGCTCGACGACCTCGCGGCCTACCTGAGCTCGCTGAACAAGTACATGCGCAGCCCGGCGCGCAATGCCGATGGCAGCCTGAGCGTCGATGCGGCGCGGGGCCAGGCACTGTTCACCTCGGCGCAGTGCGTGACCTGCCACGCGGGCGGCACCTTCCGCGACGGCATCCGGCACGACGTGGGCACGATCCAGGCCTCGTCGGGCAAGGGCATGAACCAGCCGCTCGCGGGCATCGGCTTCGACACGCCGACGCTGTCGGGCACCTGGAACACCGCCGCCTTCTTCCACAACGGCCAGGCGGCCACGCTGCAGGACGTGCTCGGCAGCGGCCATGGCAATGCCAACAGCCTGCCGGCCGCCGACGTGGTGGCGATCCGCGAGTACGTGCGCTCGCAGGACACGGCCCCGGCCGTCATCTCGCGCATCCGCTCGGACCTCAACCCCACCCTGTGCGTGAACATCAAGGGTGCGGCGACCACCAGCGGCGCGACGGCCGTGCAATGGCCATGCGGTACGGCGGGCAACGAGAAGTTCACGGTGACGAGCCTCCCCGGCGGCTACGTGCAGTTCGTGGCCGAGCACAGCGGGCTGTGCCTGGCGCAGAACGGCACGGCGACGACGAACGCGCCGGTGGTGCAGCTGGCGTGCACGGCGGGCAACACGGCGCAGTGGAGCATGGTCGGCGGGAGCATCCGCAACCGCGCCTCGGGTTCGTGCCTGGACGTGCCGAACAGCTCGACGGCGCAGGACACGGCGCTGATCACATGGACCTGCAACGGCGGGAACAACCAGAACTGGACACAGCTTCCGTAGCGCCAGCAGCGTTCCACGAAAGGCCGGCCGCTTCATGCGGCCGGCTTTTTTCATGCCGCCCATGACCTCCCACGTCATGGACCGTGCGCACCCCCTCTGGGAAAGTACCTCCATCGATCCATCAATCAACCACCAGGAGAAAACACCATGACCGGCTTCAACATCCTTCCCCTCGCAGTCGCCCTGCTGATCGGCATCGCCGCGCTCGGCTCGTGCCTCGGCATCGGACTGGTCGGCCAGAAGTTCCTGGAAAGCACCGCGCGCCAGCCCGAGTTGGTCGACACGCTGCAGACCAAGTTCTTCCTGATCGCGGGCGTGACGGACGGCGCATTCATCATCGCGACGGGCATCGCCCTCTGGTTCGCGACCGCCAACCCCTTCGGCTGATCGGCCCGATCGGCCACGAACACAAAGCGGCGCCCCGGCGCCGCTTTGTGATTTGGGCCACTACACCGAGCGCGTGATGCCGCCGTCCACGCGCAGGTTCTGACCGGTGATGTAGCCCGCGCCTTCCGAGGCGAGAAAACCGATGACCGCCGCGATCTCCGCGCTCTTGCCGTAGCGGCCCATTGGAATGCGCGAGCGGAACTCGGCCTTCTCCGGCAGGCTGTCGATGAAGCCGGGCAGCACGTTGTTCATGCGCACGTTCTTCGCGGCGTAGGTGTCGGCAAAGAGTTTGGTGAAGGCCGCGAGGCCGGCGCGGAACACGCCCGAGGTGGGGAACACGGGGTCGGGCTCGAAGGCCGCGAAGGTGGAAATGTTGATGATGGCCCCACCACCCTGCTGCACCATCAGCGGCGCGACCAGCCGTGCGGGACGCACCGCGCTCAGCAGGTACACATCCATGCCGCGATGCCAGTCTTCATCGGTGATGTCGAGGATGGGCGCGCGCGGCCCGTGGCCTGCGCTGTTGACCAGCACGTCGACACGGCCCCACTGGGCCACGACCTTGTCGACCAGCCGCTTCAGGTCGTCGTTCGACTGATTCGAGCCCGTCACGCCGATGCCGCCGAGCTCGGCGGCCAGTGCCTCGCCCTTGCCCGACGACGAGAGGATGGCCACGCGAAAGCCGTCGTCGGCGAGCTTGCGCGCCGCTGCGGCGCCCATGCCGCTGCCACCTGCAGTGACGATGGCTACTTTTTTCTGGTCTTCAGAGGACATTCGGGATTCCTTGGTTCGTGCGAGAGCCCGCATTTAGCCAAGGAATCGACTCCCCTGCCAGGCTGTGATTTGCGTCCGGGTTCGGGGTGCGTGCGAATGACACCGGGTACTCCCCTCCGCGAATGTCCTCCGGCCTGCGGCCTCCCCCTTTATTTCGCTGCGGGGAGCACCCGGTGCCATTCGCACATGAGCGCACTGCTTGTGCCGGCCGCACGAGCGCTGCGTTCAACGATCACGCCGATGGGGTGCCTTGCGCAGCGAAATAAAGGAGGAGGCCGCAGGCCGGGGGACATTCGCGGAGCAAGGTACCCCGTCGGCGTGAGCGCGCCCCGAACGGAACTCAGGCAGTAGGCACCGTCGCCTGCATCGAAGCCCGCTGGTTGAACCCCTTGAACCACTTCGCACTGTTCGGCGCCTCGGCTCTCCAGTCCACCGAAGGAAAGCGGAAGTCCATGTACCCCAGCACGCAGCCGAAAGCGATGGTGCCGATATCGACGCGGTCGCCGAAGGACGGCGCTGCGGATTCCAGCCACTCGAGGCCGGTGCGCACCTTGGCGAGCTGTCCGTCGGTCCAGTCGGCCCAGCGCAGTTCCTCGGGACGCAGCACGGTCTCGTAGCGCGCCAGCAGCGCGGCGCCGGTCATCCCGTCGGCGAGTGCGAGTTCGGTGAGGCGGGCCCAGCGTTCCTTGCCGTCGGCTGGAAAGAGCTTGCCCGACTGCGTGGCGTTGAGGTACTCGCAGATCACGCGGCTGTCGAAGAGCACCTGACCGTCGTCGGTGATGAGGGTGGGCACCTGGCCGAGCGGGTTCTTCGGGATGATGGTGGCGTCGCGCTTCACCGGGCCGGCCGCGCTGGGCAGCTTCTCGATGCGGTCGGCGATGCCGAGTTCGTGCGCCACGACCATGCATTTGCGCACGAAGGGGGAAGCGGGCGAGAAGAAAATCTGCATGGCGGGCGATGCTCCGGTGTGGCGTTGTTACTTGCGGCGGATGCGCAGCATGCCTTCCTGCGCTGCCGAGGCCACCAGCCGGCCGTCGCGCGCATAGAGGCTGCCGCGGCACAGGCCGCGCGCGCCGCCCGCGCTGGGCGAGTCGAGCACGTACAGCAGCCAGTCGTCCATGCGGAAATCGCGGTGGAACCACATCGCGTGGTCGAGGCTGGCGGGGCGCACCTGGCCGCTCATGAAGCTCAGGCCGTGCGGCAGCATCGCGGCGCGCAGCAGGCCGTGGTCGGAGGCGTAGGCCAGCAGCGCGCGGTGCACCATCGGGTCGTCGGGCAGCGGCGCGATGGCGCGCATCCAGATGGCGCTTTGCGCCGAGGCCGGGCGCACCTGCGGGGCGATCAGGTCCTCGGGGTCGACGCGGCGGTACTCGATGCCGTGCGGCTGGACCGCCTTGGCGCGCCAGGGCTCGGGCAGGCGATCGCCGAGGGCGATGCGCTGGTCGAGCTCGCTGATCAGGCCTTCGGGGCCGGCCACCTCGGGCATGTCGAACTGGTGCTCGACGCCGTCGTCCACGGTCTGGAACGAGGCCGACATCTCGAAGATGATCCGCTCCTGCTGGCGCGCCACCACGTGGCGGGTGGTAAAGCTGCGGCCATCGCGCACGCGGTCGACGCTGTACTCGATGGGCGCGTGCTCGCCGGGCAGCAGGAAGTAGGCGTGCATCGAATGCACGGGGCGCTCGGCGCCCACGGTGAGGCTGGCGGCCATCAGCGATTGGCCCAGCACCTGGCCGCCGAACACGGCGGGCGTGCCGATGTCTTCGCTCTGCGCCAGGAAGCGGTCGCCGCCCAGTGGCTCGAGCTGCATGAGCGCGACGAGTTCGTTGACGAGGCGGGAGGCGGTGGCGTGATCGGTGGTCATCGGAGGCATTCAGGGCAAGCGGAAAAGCAACCCTCGACCATAGCAAAGGCCGCGCCCGAAAACTGTCGCGGGCCGGTCAGCCGGCGCTCCCGATGGGCCTATTTGTAGAAGCAGACACCCATGAAGCGGGCGCTGCAACCGGAATCCGTGCCGCCCTGAACCACGCGCACCGGCACGCCGCCCAGCAGCATCGAACCGTCGTCGGCATACACCAGCGGCGAAGGCGCGGCCCTGGCGAAGGTGCCGCTGAGCGTTTCCTGCTCGACGTACTTGAGGTACTGGCGCCGCGAAAAGTCGACCTTGTCGGCCGACTTCAGCGGCGCGGCCTCGTAGCGCTTGCCGTACACCGTGCCGAAGTAGCGCAGTGCCGGCCCGGTGCGGTCGCCGTACTTCACGTCGGCCTTCGCGAAGCCGGTCTGGACGAGGAAGGTGCGGTCTTCGGGCGTCAGGTCGGCGTCGAAGGCCATCAGCACGTACTGGCCCTCGAAGCTCTGGTTGCGCGCCACCTTGAGTTCGCCGATCAGCGCGGGCGTGACTTTGGTGCGGCCATCCCAGCGCAGCAGCGCCGCCACGGACGGATCACCGTCGAACACGTAGTGGTAGTTCTCGCCGGCAATGGCGACCTTGCGGCCGTCCTTCGCCGCCACGAAGCTCACGACCCGGTCCTTGCCGTGGACCGGGTCGCCTTCGGGCGTGCTGGCGCAGCCGGCCTGCAGCAGGCCGAGGGCGGCGCAGGACAGCGCCAGGAAGATGCGACGTGCGGAGGTCGGCAACGAAGGGAGGTGCACTTTTCGTCCAGGGTTCGAGTTCATCAAGCCCCGGACTCTAGCCTCTGGCGGTCGAGATCGGCGCCGTCTGCGGCCAGCTTCTTCTGCAGCGCGGCCACGTCCACGCCGGCGAACGCGGTGCTGCCCAGCGACGCCGCCGCCGTGCCCGCGGCCTGCCCCATGACGAAGCAGCCGCCGCTCGCACGCGCGGCCGACTGGCCTTCGTGCGTCATCGACGCGCAGCGGCCCGCCACCAGCAGGTTGTCGACCGCCTGCGGCACCAGCATGCGCCAGGGCAGGTGGTTGTAGGCGTTGGCTTCGTCGTGCGGAAAGGCCCACTCGATGCGGCCGTCGGCGTGCATTTCCATCGGCCAGGCGTTCAGGCCGATGTTGTCGTCGAACTTCGCCGAACCCAGGATGTCCTCGCGCCCGAGCGCATACAGACCCTGGATGCGCCGCGTCTCGCGGATGCCGACCTGGGGCGCGATCTCCACGATGGCCGACTGCGCGAAGCCCGGCACCTCGGCCTTCAAGAACTTGAAGTACTCGGCGATCTGGCGGCGGCCTTCGAGCTCGCCCTCGCTGAGCTCGCGCGCGTCGACGCCGTTCATCGCGCGGCCCTGGGCATTGCGGATCTGCGTGACGTTGGCGCGCCATTCGCGCGGGTCCCTGTTGGGCCGCAGGATGGCGCCTTCGCGCGGAAACCTGTACTTGCCCGGATGCTGCTGCTCGGCGCGCGCCATGTAGTCGTTGATGGCCGAGAACTCGCCCACAGCCGCCAGCGCGGCCGGCGCGTCGACCTGGCCGATGCGGAACATCGTGGTCGGAAACAGCCCGCTGCCGTGGCCGTCGCCCACCTCGAAGGGCACGCCGGCAAAGGCCGCCACGTCGGCGTCGCCACTGGCGTCGATGAAGGCGTTGGCGCGAATGGCCTGGCGGCCCGACTTGGTCTCGACCACCAGCGCGTCGATGCGGCTGCCGTCGCGGATGACGGACGCGGCCAGCGCGTGGAACAGCAGCTTCACGCCGGCGGCGCCGAGCAGCTGGTCGGCGGCCAGCTTGTAGGCCGAGGTGTCGTACGAACGCACGCAGATGCGCCCGCCCATGCCGTTCTGCGGCGCGTTCACGCCGTTCAACGCGGCGATGCGGTCGATCAGCTCGTCGACCACGCCGCGCACCAGTTGCGTCATCTCGCCCTTGCGCTTGCCGTACAGGCCCGCGAAGTTGGTGACGCCGCCGGCCGTGCCCATGCCCCCGAGAAAGCCGTAGCGCTCCACCAGCAGCGTGCTCGCACCGTGGCGCGCGGCGCTCACGGCGGCCGCGATGCCGGCGGGGCCGCCGCCGACCACCACCACGTCGTATTCGCCGAACACCGGCAGCGCGCGCGCCGGCTCGTTCAATGTCTGCGCTGTCATCACTGCAACTTGATGCCGCGGGCCGAGATGATCTTGGTCATGATCGCGGCCTCTTCATTGACGCGCGTGCGCATGCCGTCCGGCGAAGTGCCCACGGCCTGCCAGCCCTGCTCGAAGAGCTTGCGTCGCACGTCGGGGTTCTTCATGACCACTTCGAGTTCGCGGCTGATGCGGGCCTGCGCGGCCTTCGACAGGTTGGCCGGACCGAGCAGCGCCACCCACACCTCGAGGTTGAAGTCCTTCACGCCGGCCTCGGCCAGCGGCGGGATCTCGGGCACCAGCGCGCTGCGCCCGCCCGTGAGGCCGATGGCCTTGAGCTTGCCGGCGCGGATCTGCGGCATGGCCACGCCCGGCGGGATCAGGCCCATCTGCACCTGGTCGCCCAGCATCGCCGTGACGACCTGCGGATTGCCCTGGTAGGGCACGTGCTCGGGCTTGAAGCCGCTCACGCGGGTCTTGAGCAGTTCCATGCCCAGGTGGCCGACCGAGCCGATGCCCACCGAGCCGTAGTTCCACTTGTCGCCGGCCTTGCGGCCCGCGTCGAAGAAGGCGGTGCCCGAGGGCAGGTTGTTCTGCGCCACCAGCACCAGCGGCGCCGTGGCAATCAGCGAGAGGTACGTGAAGTCCTTGGCCGGGTCATAGGGCAGCTTGGGGTACAGCATCTTCGACGACGTGAGATTGCCGTTGATGACGAGGCCCAGCGTGTGGTCGTCGGTGGCCTTGGCCACCTGGTCGGCCGCGATGTTGCCCGAGGCGCCAGCCTTGTTGTCGACCACGATCGGCTGGCCCAGCGCCTTGCCCAGCGGCTCGGCGATGGTGCGCGCCGCGATGTCGGGCGTGGAGCCGCCCGGGAACCCCACGAGCAGGCGGATCGGCTTGGTCGGCCAGGCGGCGTTCTGTGCGCTGGCGGCCAGCGGCAGTGCGGCGGCGGCAGTCAGGCCGCAGGCAATCAGGAGAGCTCTCTTGGTGGCTTGCATGGAAAAAAAGTGTGAGAAAGTTGTCAAAAACCAGAGCAGGCCAGCTTAACTGCCGAGCGAAGCGCCGGGCAAGGCGCGTCCTCGCTATTCGAGGCTGATGTTGCCCCTGCGCACCAGCTCGCCATACACCTTCGACTTGGCCTCGGCATTGCGCTCGATTTCCTCGGGCGACCAGGCCAGCGGCTCGAAGGCGAAGGTGTCGAAGCGCGCGCGGATCTCGGGGTCGGCGATGACCTTGGCCACGTCGGCATTGATCTTCGCCTTGACGGCCGCCGGCACGCCCTTGGGCGCGAGCAGCGACACGAACGAGTTGACCTCCAGCGAGGCCGGGCCGCCGGCCTCGGCCATGGTGGGCACGTCGGGCATCTGCGGAATGCGCCTGGGCGCCGCGATGGCCAGGTAGCGCAGCTTGCCGGCCTTGTAGATGCCCTGGCTCGACGGAATGCTCGCGAAGCTCCACGGCACCTCGCCGGCGCCCACGTTGGAAAACAGCTGCGACACCTCGCGGTAGGGCGCGTGGCGCATGTGGATGCCGGTGAGCGCCTCGAGCTGCTGCGCACCCAGGTGGCCAGGACTGCCGACGCCCCACGAGCCGTAGACGATGCCATCGGGGTTGGCCCTGGCCGCGCCGATCAGGTCGCTCATGTTCTTCCACTTCGAATCGGTGGCCACGGCCACGAAGAAGGGCGTGCGAAACAGCGAGGCCACCGGATCGAAGTGCTGCAGCGTCACGAAGTTGCGCGACTTGTACAGGTGCGGCAACGCGGCGATGTGCTCGCTGTCGAGCTGCAGCAGCGTGTAGCCGTCGGGCGCCGCGCGCCGGGCCTGGTCGATGGCGATGAAGCCGCCGCCGCCGGGCTTGTTGTCGATCAGCACGCGCTGGCCCCACAGGCGCGAGAGCTTGTCGGAGACGAGGCGCAGCACCGCGTCGGGGCCGCTGCCGGCCGCGAAGGGCGTGACCAGGGTCACGGGCTTGTTGGGAAAGTCGCCGGCTTGCGCCAACGCCCCTGTAGCGACGGTCAGGGCAAGCCCCGCGGTCAGCAGTGCGCGCGAAAAGTTCATGGTGTCTTGTCTCCTGGGCCTGTGGCCTCGATGGTTATGGGTGATGGAAGAAGCAGGCTTCAATGCGGCGAAAGCACGGCGACCGCCCCGGGCCGCAGCGTCTCGGGCGCGTCGTCCAGGCAATGCTCCGGCCGCCAGGCGTAGAGCCACTCGACCGCATCGTAGAAGCGCTCGGGCGAGCGCCCTGCCCACAGGCTGTTGCGCACCAGTCGCTCCACGCCCCTGGCGTGATAGAGGCGCCCCATCTCGCGCACCGACAGCACCACGCGCGCCGTGCGGGCAATGCGCGCCGCTTCGTACAGCTTGAACGCGGCGGGCATGTCGAAACCGCAGGCCTGCACAGCGGCACCGAGCGTCACGGCATCCTCGAGCGCCATGCAGGCGCCCTGCGCGAGGTACTGCATCATCGGATGGGCCGCATCGCCCAGCAGCGTGGCAGGGCCCTCGCTCCATCGTTCGACCGGGTCGCGGTCGGCGGTGCTCCAGCGGCGCCACGAGGTCGGGCGGTCGAGCAGCTGGCGCGGGCGCGCATGCACGCCCTCGAAGTACGAAAGCACTTCGGCCTTGCTGCCATCGGTCACGCCCCACTCCTCCTGCCCGCGGCTGTGGAAGGTGACGACGAGGTTGTATTGCTCGCCATGGCGCAGCGGGTAGTGCACCAGGTGGCAGTCGGGGCCGGCCCAGACCACGGGCGCGTTCCAGCGCAGGTCGGCGGGCATGTCGGCCGCGGGCACGACGGCGCGGTACACCACGTGCCCCGACACGCGCGGCGCGTCGCCGATGAGCTTGCTGCGCACCACCGACTTCACGCCATCGCAACCGACGATGGCATCGGCCTGGAAGCGGCGGCCATCGCGCGTGACAGCCGTGACACCGTGCGCACCGGTGTCGATGGCCTCGACCTGCGCCGAGGTGTGGAAGCGGATCAGCGGGTGCTGCCTCACGGCTTCATGGATCGCGCCGTGCAGGTCGGCGCGATGGCTCACCGCGTACGGGTTCCTGAAACGTGCGCGAAAGGCTTCGCCGACCGGCACCGAGGCCACTTCGCCGCAATCGACGGCGTCCATCATCACGAGCCGATCGGTGAAGACCGAACCGCGGCGCACCGCCTCGCCCACGCCCAGCGCATCGAGCGCGGCAAAGGCGTTGGGGCCGAGCTGCAGTCCGGCGCCGATCTCGCCGATGGCAGCGCTCTGCTCCAGCAGGTCGATGGAAACGCCCAGGCGCGCCAGTGCCAGTGCGGCAGCCATGCCGCCGATGCCCCCGCCGACCAGCAGCACCGAGGGAGGATTCTTCGAGGGAGTCATGGCAGGCCTGCGCGGTGGAGGGAGTCAGTCGATGTGCACGGTGAGCGAAGGCAGGCGCTCGATGCTCACCTTGATCGTCTGGCCCGGCTTCACCGCACCCACGCCTTCGGGCGTGCCCGTGAAGATCAGGTCGCCGGGCTGCAGCGTGAAGAGCGTCGACAGGTTGGCGATGACTTCGTTCACCGACCAGATCAGGTGCGTGATGTCGCTGTTCTGGCGCACCTCGCCGTCGACTTCGAGCGTGATGGTGCCGGCGTTGAGTTCGCCCACGTCGGCCAGCGTGCGCAGCGGCGCGATGGGCGCGGAGAAGTCGAAGGCCTTGCCGATTTCCCACGGACGGCCCTGCTCGCGCATCTTCATCTGCAGGTCGCGGCGGGTCATGTCCAGGCCGACGGCGTAGCCGTGGATGTGGCTGGCGGCCTGCTCGGCCGGGATGTCCTTTCCGCCCTTGCCGATGGCGACCACCAGCTCGGCTTCGTAGTGGTAGTTGCTGGTGAGCGGCGGATAGGGGATCGAGGCGCCCTTGCCGTCCGCCACGGGCACGACGGAGGCGTCGTCGTTCGGCTTGCAGAAGAAGAACGGCGGTTCGCGGTCGGGGTCGAAGCCCATCTCGCGCGCATGGGCCGCGTAGTTGCGGCCCACGCAGTAGACGCGGCGCACGGGGAACTGCTGGTCGGAGCCCACGATGGGCAGGCCGACGATGGAAGGAGGCGTGAAGACGAAGGACATGAAAACTCCTGCCGCATGGGGCGGCGCTGGGTCGAACAAACAAGAAGAAAAGCCGGGCGCCCGGTTCAGGCGTCTTCGAGGAAGGCTTCGCGCAGGATGCCCATGGCCTGCTGCACGGGACGGTCGGAGAAGCTGAACAGCACCGTGTCTTCGTCGGGCGAAGACAGGCGCAGCGGCGCCCACGAAGGCACCACGAAGGTGTCGCGCGGACCGAACGCGAAGCGCTGGCCGCCAATCTCGGCCGTGCCGTGGCCTTCGACCACGCTGTACACCGCGCCGTCGGTCGCCCGATGCGTCCTGCCCGCGAAGCCCTTGGGCAGCAGCTGCAGGTTGGTCGAGATGGTCGGCATCGGCGAGCCGCCCGTCAGCGGATTGATGTAGCGCAGCTTGTGGCCCAGCCAAGCGTCCGGCGCCTCCTGCTTCTGCAGCTGGGCCAGCGCCTCGCGGCTGCGGGCATAGGGGTAGTTGAAGATCGGCGAGGTGGCCGAGGCGTGGTCGTGGCGCACCGGCACCATGTTGTGGCCGAAGCGAGCGAGGCTGTGGCCCTCGGGGCGCGCCACGTGCTGCACCTTGGCATCGTCGTTCTCGGCGAAGCCGGCGTCGAAGAAGCGCAGCATCGGGATGTCGAGGCCGTCGAGCCACACCACCGGTTCGACCGATCCGCCGATGCCTTCGTTGCCGTGGTCGTGCCAGGCCCAGGAAGGCGTGATGATGAAGTCGCCCGGATGCATGGTGGTGCGCTCGCCGCCGACCGTGGTGTAGGCGCCCTTGCCGTCGACGATGAAGCGCAGCGCCGACTGCACGTGGCGGTGCGAAGGCGCCACCTCGCCCGGCATGATGAGCTGCAGTCCGGCGTAGAGCGACTGGGTGATCGACGAATTGCCGGGCAGCGCCGGGTTCTCCAGCACCAGCACGCGGCGCACGGCCTCCTCGGCGGTGATGAGGTCGGCCGACTCCATCAGCAGCGGGCGGATCTCGTCGTAGCGCCACAGCGCGGGCACGCAGGGCGTCTGCGGTTCGCGCGGCACCAGCGCGTGCAGCGATTCCCACAGCGGCGTGAGGTGCAGGGGGCTGATGCGGGCGTAGTAGTCGCGGCGTTCGGCCGCATTGGAAGGCGCGGGTTTCATTGGGCTTGGGTGTCTCCGTGGCGGCATTGTTGGTCCGCACCACTATTTCCTCAAGACCGCCTGCCAATACACGGAATTCGAAATTTCGATAATGGTGACTTTCACCGCAGCGTAAATCGCCCATGTCCAAGCTCGATCTCGAATGGCTCGCCGTGTTCGACGAGGTCTACAAGACCGGCAACGTCTCGAAGGCCGCGGAGCGGCTGGGCATGGCGCAGGCGGCGGCCAGCACCGCGCTGAACAAGCTGCGCGCGCACTTCGACGACCGCCTGTTCACCCGCACCGCGCAGGGCATGCAGCCCACGCCGCACGCCGAGCGCATCTACCCGAACCTGCGCGAGGCGCTGGCCCAGCTGGCTCAGGCCCAGGGCAACCGCAGCAGTTTCGAGCCCGCGCAGGCGCAGCGGCGCTTTCGCATCTGCATGACCGACATCAGCGAGGTGGTGCTGCTGCCCGGCCTGCTCGACCACCTGCGGCGCGCGGCGCCGGGCGTGCACATCGAGACCGAGATCATCTCCACCCTCAGCGGCCGCCGCCTGCAGGACGGCGAGGTCGACCTCGCCGTGGGCTTCATGCCGCAGCTGGACGCGGGCTTCTACCAGCAGACGCTGTTCATGCAGAACTTCGTCTGCCTGGCAGCACAGAACCACCCGCGCATCGGCGCGAAGCTCACGCGCAAGCGCTTCGAGGCGGAGGCGCATGCGGTGGTGTCCACCTCGGGCACCGGGCATGCCATCGTCGACACGACCCTCGCGCGGCTGGGCCTGAAGCGCAACGTGGTGGTGCGGCTGTCGAGCTTCCTGAGCGTGGCGCGCATCGTGGCGCACACCGAACTGATCGTGGTGGTGCCGCGCATCCTCGGCAACGTGCTGGCCACGCAGGAGCCGGTGAAGCTGCTGGAGCCGCCTTTCGTGCTGCCCGACTACGCGGTGAAGCAGCACTGGCACGAGCGCTTCCACGCCGACCCGGGCAATGCCTGGCTGCGGCGCACGCTGGCCCAGCTGTTCAGCGGCAGCTGACCGGGCGTGCATGCCCGAGCGACGGGCGGCGTCCGCAGGCGTGGCCCCGCTCGCATAATCGCGGCTCCTCCCACAGCCATATCCACAAAAGGCGGCCCCATGTCTTCGATCACCCTGCGCTTTCTCGCCGAACCCAGCACCGTCAACTTCGGCGGCAAGGTCCACGGCGGCACGGTCATGAAGTGGATCGACGAGGCCGGCTACGCCTGTGCGACCAGCTGGTCCAAGCGCTACTGCGTCACCGCCTTCATCGGCAGCATCCGCTTCCACCGCCCGATCATGATCGGCGACCTCGTCGAGGTGGAGGCCCGCCTGGCCTACACGGGCAACACCAGCATGAACATCTCGGTCGAGGTGCGCAGCGGCGACATGAAGGGCGGCGCGATGGAAAAGACCACCGAATGCCTGATCGTGTTCGTCTCGGTCGACTCGCACGGCCGGCCACTTCCGGTGGAAAGCTTCGTGCCCGGCACCCCCGGCGAAATGGCACTGGCCGAGCGCGCCAAGACGCACCTCGATGCGAGCCGCGCAGCCGGCGCGACACCGTAGACCCTCCCGGCTTCGCATGTAGACGTGAAGCTCTAATGGGGAGCACGCCGAGCGGCTAGAGTCAGGCGATCGTTTGCAAAAAGGAACATTCGCATGGCTACCCAGGACGACGACAGCAACGGCAAGGCCGCCGACCGCATCAAGGATTCCGCCCAGCAGATCTGGCTCGCAGGGCTCGGCGCCTTCGCCAAGATGCAGCAGGAAGGCAGCAAGGCCTTCGAGGCGCTGGTGAAGGACGGCGCCGGCATGCAGAAGAAGACCCAGCAGGCCGCCGAGGAAACCCTGGCCCAGGCCCAGCAGCGCATGGCCGGCTTCGCCAGCGAGTTCGGCACCAAGGCCGCAGGCCAGTGGGGCAAGCTGGAGAACATCTTCGAAGACCGCGTGGCGCGCGCCCTCGAAAAACTGGGCGCACCCACCGCAGCCGACATGGCCGCGCTGCAGGCGCGCGTCGAGGCGCTCGAAGCCCAGCTGAAGAAGCAAGCGGGTGCGGCCCCCCGCAAGCCCACGGCGCGCAAGACAGCCGCCCCCGCCACCAAGAAAACCACCTTGCGCCGCAGCAAGCCGGGCTGACACCGCGCCGGCCCCGAGCGGCCGGCCGGTATTGCGGCACCGCACAAGAACCCGGCGCTGCAAAACATGTCCCGCACCGTCCATGGTGCGGTGCACATAGGCTAGAGTGTCCCCAAGAACACGAGCACACGGGGGCACCGACATGGCAAAGAAGGCGCCACGCCGCACGGCGCAACGAATCCTCGAAGCCGCACTGGATCTGTTCAACCGCTTCGGGGAGCCGAACGTCTCGACGACGCTGGTGGCGGGCGAACTCAACATCAGTCCGGGCAACCTGTACTACCACTACCCGGCCAAGGAAGAGCTGATCAACAAGCTCTACGAAGCCTACGAAACCGAGCTCAACGAGCTGCTGCACGCGAGCGAGGGCGTGCACGACGTGGAGGACGCGTGGTTCTTCATGCACAGCCTGTTCGAGCTGATCTGGCGCTACCGCTTTCTCTACCGAGACCTGAATGACCTGCTCAGCAAGAACCGGCTGCTGGAAACCCGGTTCCAGCTGGTGCTGAAGAACAAGGCCCGCGCCATCCGCCAGCTGATCGCCGGCCTGAGCCGCGCCGGCCATCTCGAGATCGACGTGCACGAGGTCGACACGCTGGCGCAGAGCATGGTCGTCGTGCTGACCTACTGGCTCAGCTACGAGTACGTGCGCAATCCGCGGGAAGCGCTGGAACCCGCGCACGCACAGGGCGCGCTGATGCGTGGCGGCCATCACACCCTGCACCTGCTCGCACCCTACCTTGAGCACGAGCAGCGGCGGCATTTGCTGACACTGAGCAACGCCTACAACGGTGAAGATGCCGCCAGCAGCGGCAGTCTGGGCGCCGGCGCCGCGGCATCTCCTGTCGATATGGCGGCCTAGACAACCATGCCCCACCCCGATTTCAAACCGCTCTCGCTGATGTCCGCCAGCCCGGTTGCCGCCGCCAGCCCGGGCCCCTGGACGCCCCTGCCCTGGGCGGACCTGCCCCGCTTCGACGTGCGCAGCGTGCTGGACCACTGGCCGCGCCTGCATGCCGGCCACGAGCTGCCGCTGCCGGCCGAAGGCTCGCCGCTCGCCGAAGGCTGGGCGCTGTACCACAGCGGCGAATTCGAACGCGCCGCCGCCATCGGCCTGCAATTGGGCGGCGAGGGAATGGCGCTGGCCAACCAGGCGACCGCGATCTACGCCAACTACCTGGAGCCGCGCGAGGCCGTGCGGCTCGCGATGCTGCGCCAGGTCATCGAGCGTGCCGGCGCGCAGGCCGCCACCGAGCCCGAGAACTGCCAGGCACTCTACTGGCAGGCCTATGCGCTGGGCCGCTACAGCCAGGGCATCAGCGTGGCGCGCGCACTGGCCCAAGGCCTGGGCAGCAAGCTCAAGGGCGCGCTGGAACGGGTGATCGAACTGCAGCCGCGGCACGCGGACGCCCACCTCGCGCTGGCCTCGTTCCATGCCGAGGTGATCGACAAGGTCGGCGCGCTGGTCGGCCGCATGACCTACGGCGTGCGCTCGGAAACCTCGCTCGCGCTATTCGAGCGGGGCCTGGAGCTACACCCGCATTCGGCCGCCGGAATGATGGAATACGCCCGCGCGCAACTGATGCTGCACGGCGAGTCGCGCATGGGTGAGGCGACGCGGCTCTATGAAAAGGCAGCGGCGCTGAAGCCGGCCGATGCGCGCGAACGGCTGGACGTGGAGCTGGCCCGGGCGGGACTGAAAGACTGAACCTGGTACCCAACGGTACCGCTCAATTTAAGATGCACGGTTTCCGCTTTTCAATTCGAGCCCCATGTCCGACCTCAACGCCCAATTCGAAGCCGCCCAGGCCAACTCCAAGCTGCTCGCCGAGCGTCCCGACAATCCGACGCTGCTGAAGATCTACGGCCTTTTCAAGCAAGCCACCGAGGGCGACAACACCGCCAAGAAGCCCAGCTTCAGCGACATCGTCGCGCGCGCCAAGTGGGACGCCTGGACGGCCCAGAAAGGTGCGAGCGCCGATGAAGCCAAGCAGAAATACATCGACCTCATCGAATCGCTGCGAGGCTGACCGCGACCCTCAGCCGATGATCCCCCGCGCGTGCAGCGCGGCGATCTGCTCGGCGCTCAGGCCGATTTCCTTCAGCACCGCATCGGTGTCCGCGCCCAGCGCCGGCGCGTTGTGCCGGTGGCTCGCCGGCGTGAGCGACAGCTTGGGCACGAAGCCGGGCACCGCGAGCGCGCTGCCGTCGGGCATGCCCACCTGCTGCAGCATGCCGCGCGCCGCATAGTGCGGGTCGGCCGCGATGTCGGCGATGGTGTAGATGCGCCCGCCCGGCACATGCGCCGCGTCGAGCGCGGCCAGCACCTCGTCCACGGTGCGCTGTGCGGTCCAGTCGCCGATGGCGGCGTCCAGCATTTCGACCTGCGCCACGCGGCCCGTGTTGCCGGCCAGCGCCGGATCGGCCGCCAGGTCGGGACGGCCGATGCATTCCATCAGGCGGCGGAAGATGCTGTCGCCGTTGCCCGCGACGATGGCATAGCCGCCATCCGAACAGCGGTACGCATTGGTCGGCGCGATGCCGGGCAAGGCGCTGCCGGCCGCCTCGCGCACCGCGCCGAACGCGCCGTACTCGGGCAGCAGGCTTTCCATGCAGTTGAAGACCGCCTCGTAGAGCGCCACGTCGATCACCTGTCCGCGGCCCTTCGGATAGTCGGCGCTCACCGTGGCATGCCGGTGCTGCATGGCCAGCAGCACGCCGATCACGCCGTGCAGCGAGGCCAGCGTGTCGCCGATCGACACGCCCACGCGCACCGGCACGCGGCCTGGCTCGCCCGTGAGATGGCGCAGCCCGCCCATGGCCTCGGCCACCACGCCGAAGCCGGGGCGGTCGCGGTAAGGCCCGGTCTGGCCGTAGCCGCTGATGCGCAGCATGACGAGCGCGGGGTTGGCGGCCAGCAGATCGTCGGGGCCGAGGCCCCAGCCTTCCATCGCGCCGGGGCGGAAGTTCTCGATCAGCACGTCGGCTTCGGCCGCGAGCTGCCGCACGATGGCCTGCGCCTCGGGCTCGCGCAGGTCCAGCGCCAGCGAGCGCTTGTTGCGCGACTGCACCTGCCACCAGACGGAGGTGCCGTCCTTCAGCAGCCGCCAGGTGCGCAGCGGATCGCCCGCGCCGGGCGGCTCGATCTTGATGACCTCGGCACCGAAGTCGCCCAGCGTGCGCGCCGCGAAAGGCCCGGCGATCAGCTGCCCGAGCTCGATGACCTTGAGGCCGGCCAGCGGGCCCGCGGCCGGAGGGGAAGAGGTTGTGGTCGTCGTCATGGCGCCAGAGTGTGCCGTGCCACCGCCGTCCGGATCCCGGAGACGGTCAGGCGAGGCGGCTGCGGCCCCGGTGAGACTGGAGCATTGCGTCGAGGCTGCGCGTGATTTTCTGCTCGATCATTTCGCTGAAGCTGCTGAACAGGAAGCCCAGCGTCGCGTCGAGCGTGAAGGTGCTCTCCGTGACTTCGACCGTGCCGTCGATGCCCGCGCGGGTGAAGGTCGCCACGTCGCGGCCGTCGCCCTGGGTGTAGACGCATTCGAGGCCGAACTCCTGCTCGACCTGTGCGATCCATTTGTGCGCGACGGCGCGCGCCCCGGCAATGCCCAGCGTGTGGTTGCGTTCGATATGGATGTCAGGCACCGTGGTCTCCGTTTTTGTGTTCCGGGCTGGAATGGGTCTGCAGGATGCCGGTCGCCGACTGAAGCGCACTGCGGCGTTCCGCGTCGGTCGGCAGCGCGGCAATGCGCCGGACCGCAGTGTAGAAGCGCGGCCAGTCGCGGCCTTCGCGCTCGAAGAGTTTCTCGAAGCCGGGCACGAGGTCGTCGTAGGCGGCCTGCGCACCGAAAGCTGCGTTGTTGGCGCGCGCCACCCAGGCGTCGTAGGCGTTCTGGCGCGGACCGGTCCAGCCCGCCTTCAGCTTCGCATAGCGTTCGTGGAAATCGGCCATGGCGGCCCGTTTCATGGCGTCGACCCTGGTCCGGTCCCCGGCTTTGGCTTCGGGCGATTCGTAGATGCGGTTCAGCGCGCGGCGCGTGTCGAGCGCCAGCGCGCGGAATTCCTGGCGCTGCGCGTCGAACTGCGCGTACTCGCGCCGCGCCGGCTCGCCGGCCTCGCGCTGCAGCCACAGCGCCCCGCCGATGCGCTCGACCGCGGTGGCGTACGACTCGTTGAACACCGTGTCGCCGGACACGTAGAGCACCTGGTGCGCCAGCTCGTGGAACACGATGCGCGCAAGCTCGCCCTCGGGGTAGCCGATGAAGGTGGACAGCAGCGGATCGCCGCCGGCCCAGTTCATCCAGCCCAGCGTGGAGTACGCGGGCACCGGGTACACGGCCGTTTCCAGCTCCTGCTTCTTCTGCGCCTCGGCTTCGGCATTGGCCGCATCCTCGCTGTAGTAGCCGCGGTAACCCACGCAGCCCGCGACCGGGAAGCACCAGCTCTTGAGCGTGAGCGAGTACGGCGGCGCGGCCACCACGTTCCACACGGCGGCGCGGCGGTGCAGGTCGGCGTACGACTTGTAGCTGGCGTTGTCGGGCAGGCCGAGTTCGCTGGAAGCGAAGCGGCGGATGCGCTGGGCGAGTTCGAGCTTGGCCTTCAGCGGCGCGGACACGGCCGGATCGGCCAGCCATTCGGGCACGGGCCTGGCGGCCCGCATGATGCCGATGTGGCCACTGGCGGACTGCCAGTAGTAGCCGAGGTCGGCACAGCCGGCCAGGAACAGCGAGCCGGCCAGCGCGAGAGCGCGCAGGGGCCTCACGCCTTCTCGACCTCGACGAGGCAGTCGTAGAAGGTGGGCCCCCGGCCGATGTCGGTCAGGCGCTGGCTCGTCAGTTCGTTGACGTTGGTGCCGTCCACGCCGAACTTGCGCCACCAGATGCCCATGCCATGCACCACGCCCTGCCGCGCGCGGCGCGAGACTTCTGCGCGGCAGCGGTGTTCGCCGCGCTTGTTGAACACACGCACCATCGCGCCGTCCTCGATGCCGCGCGCGGCGGCATCGGCCTCGTGGATCTCGAGCAGCGGCTCGACCTCGATGGCGCGCAGGCTGGTCACGTTGACGAAGGTCGAGTTGAGGAAGTTGCGCGCCGGCGGCGAGATCATGGCCAGCGGGAATTCGGTCGAGCTGCCGGCCGGCTCCCAGTTGGGCACGTGATCGGGCAGGCCGTCGATGCCCATGGCCTCGAGTCGCGCGCTGAAGAATTCGCAGCGGCCCGAGGGCGTGGGGAATTTGCCATCGGCAAACGGCGCCTCGGGCAGCTTCAAGCTGGTGAAGCCCTGCGCCAGCAGCTCGGGAAAGTCGATGGTGTTCCCGGCGAAGGCGGTGCGGCACAACGTCTCGTCGTCGTCGGAGAAGCAGGGCTCGTCGAAACCCATGCGGCGCGCCAGCTCGCGGAACACCCAGGCGTTGCTGCGGGCCTCGCCGCGCGGCGCCACGGCCGGCCGGTTCAGCAGCACGTCGGTGTGGCCGTAGCTGCAGTGGATGTCCCAGTGCTCCAGCTGCGTGGTGGCGGGCAGCAGGTAGTCGGCATAGTCGGCAGTGTCGGTGCGGAACTGCTCCAGCACCACGGTGAACAGGTCTTCGCGCGCGAAGCCCGCCGCCACCTTGGCCGACTCGGGCGCCACCGCCACCGGGTTGCTGTTGTAGACCACGATGGCCTTCACCGGGTTGGCGGTGTCCAGCAGCGCGTCGCCGATGGTGCTCATGTTGATGGTGCGCGGCTTGCGCCCGGCCAGCAGGTCGGGGCGCTGCAGCGCGGCGCGGTCGACCGGGTAGTGGCCCGAGCTGCTCAGCAGCAGGCCGCCGGCGCGGTCGCGCCAGGCCCCCACCAGCGCCGGCAGGCACGCGACGGCGCGCGCCGCGTTGCCGCCGCCGCGCACGCGCTGCATGCCGTAGTTCAGGCGGATGGCGGCCGGCTTGGTGGTGCCGTAAGCCCTGGCCAGCGATACGATCTGTTCTTCGGGAATGCCGCAGACCTGGGCCGCGCGCGACGGCGGCCATTGCAGCGCGCGCTCGCGCAGCTGCTCCCAACCCAGCGTGTGGTTGGCGATGTAGTCGTGGTCGAGCCAGTCGTGCACGATCAGCTCGTGCATCAGGGCCAGCGCCAGCGCGGCGTCGGTGCCGGGCAGCAGCGCGATGTGCTCGTCGCACTTGTCGGCGGTTTCGGTGCTGCGCGGGTCGATGCACACCAGCCGCGCGCCGGCGCGCTTGGCGGCCTGGGCGTGGCGCCAGAAATGCAGGTTGCTGGCAATGGAGTTGCTGCCCCAGATCAGGATCAGCTTCGCCTCGGCGAAGAACTCGATGCGCATGCCGACCTTGGCGCCCAGGGTGTGGACCATGGCCTCGCCGCCGGCCATCGAGCAGATGGTGCGGTCCAGCAGGGTGGCGCCCAGTTTGTGGAAGAAGCGCCGGTCCATCGACTCGCCCTGCACCAGCCCCATGGTGCCCGCATAGCTATAGGGGACAATAGCTTCGGGTTTTCCCTGTAATGCTCGAAGATTCGCGGCGATGTCGTCCAGGGCGGCGTCCCAGCTCACCGGCTCGAACTGGCCGCTTCCCTTGGGGCCGACACGCTTCAGGGGCTGTATCAGCCGTTCCGCATGGTCGTTGCGCTCGATGTAGCGCGACACCTTGGTGCACAGCACCCCGCCCGTGTGCGAATGGGCGGGGTTGCCCTGCAGCTTCACGGCCACGCCGTCCCTGACGGTGGTGACGAGTGCGCATGTGTCCGGGCAATCGTGAGGGCAGGCGCCCAGCACGGCGGTCGATGCGGGTTGGGAAGGTGCTTCTTCGAGCAAGGTATCCGATGCGTGGGCCATCGGGCGAGTCTAATTTGTGTGCGCGAGACAGAGCGCAGGAGTGGGTTTTGGACATGATGAATCGACGACGTTTTTCCCTGGCCGCTGGCGCGGCCGCCACGCTGGGTGGCTTCGGCATTGCGCGGGCGCAGGGCGACACGCCGCTGGTGCTGGGCCAGTCGGCGCCGTTCACCGGGCCGGCGGCGCAGCTGGGCATCCAGTTCAACCAGGGCGCCAAGCTGTTCCTGGATGCCTACAACGCCCAGCCGGGCCGCCGCGACGTGGTGATCAAGAACCTCGACGACGGCTACGAGCCCGAGCGCTGCGCCGCCAACACGCAGAAGCTGATCGAAGAGGACGTGTTCGCCCTCTTCGGCTACGTCGGCACGCCGACCAGCCTGGCCGCGCTGCCGCTGGCGGTGAAGGACAAGGTGCCGTTCATCGCACCGCTCACCGGCGCGATGTCGCTGCGCGAGCCTTTCCAGAAGAACGTGTTCCACCTGCGCGCCTCGTACAACGACGAGACCGCGCTGATGGTGAAGCAGCTCACGCACCTGGGCCTGAAGAAGATCGCGGTCTTCTACCAGAACGACGCCTACGGCAAGGCCGGGCTCGACGGCGTGACGCTCGCGCTCGGCGAACAGCAGCTCAAGCCGGTGGCGCTGGCCACGGTGGAGCGCAACTCGGCCGACGTGGCGCAGGCAGTGAAGACCCTGGTGGCGGCCCGGCCCGACGCGGTGGTGCAGGTTGGCGCGTACAAGGCTTGCGCGGCCTTCATCCGCGAGGCGCGCAAGGCGGGCTACGGCGGCACTTTCTTCAACATGTCTTTCGTTGGCACGCAGGCGCTGGCGGACGAGTTGGGCAAGGATGCGGCCGGCGTGATGGTGACGCAGGTGGTGCCCTCGCCCTACAACGCGGCCAATGCGCTGGCGCGCGAGTTCACCGACGCGGTGCGCAAGGCCGGCGGCGGCGCGAGCGCCAATTTTTCGAGCATGGAAGGCTACCTGGCCGCGAAGGTGCTGACCGAGGGCCTGCGCAAGGCGCCGGGCAAGCCCACGCGCGAGAGCCTGATCGCAGGGCTCGAAAGCATCGACCGCCAGCAGTTCGGCGGCTTCGAGGTGTCGTTCTCGGCCAAGAACCACGTGGGCTCGAAGTTCGTCGAGCTGTCGATGCTGACGGGCGACGGCCGCGTCAGGACCTGAACTTCTTTCGTGGAATACCGCGGGACCGGCTTTGCCGGGCCGCAGGTATTGCCCCCTTGAGGGGGTTGGCGTAGTGACACGAAGTGCGCGAAGCCCCGGGGAGTGGGTCAGGCCGTCAGGCCATCCACAGCCTGGAACATCGCCTGCCGAGCCTGGCTGACGATCTGCCCGCGCCAGGCATCGGTGTCGGTATAGAACGCCTCGAGCATCCGCGCGCGGATGCCGTCGGCCAGATCGGCCGGCGCCTCGGGATGCTTGTGCAGCCAGTGGTCGGCGCGCAGGGCGCCGGTCACTTCGAGCATCGGCAGCGTGCCGTATTCGAGCGCGATGCCGGTGTACTCGGCCTGCGGGCATTCCTCGTACGCCGAATCCCACATCATCCCGCGCAGCAGCGCCGATGTCGAAGAACCGTCGTAGATCGAGGTGACGGGCGCGGCCGGCGTGCCCCACCATGCATTGGCGCGAGCATAGGCGGCCTTGTCGTCGCGGCCGGCGAAGATGCGTTCGCCCAGCCCGTTGGGGCCGAGCCCCGTGTGCAGGTCGATCCAGGCGATGCGCCGAGCATTGCCCGCATGGCGCTTCAGCACGCTGCGAATCGTCTTGTTGCTCCAGGTCGGCGCCCTGCCGCCGAAGAACAGGCCGTCGTCGAACTGGTACTGCCCGCTGGTCACTGCCGCCTGGAAGGCAGTGGCGCCGTGCTTCTCGATCCACTTGGCGACCGCCGCCTGGTTCTCGGGGGTGGGCGGCCAGGTGGCGGGCAGCAGCAGCTCGTGCAGCTTGGCGTAGGCCTCGTTGACCGGCACCGGCTTCGAGAAATCGATGAAATTGCGGTTCAGGTCGACGTTCTCGTGCGTCACGCGACGGCCGTGCGAAAAGCCGTGCGGATTGAGCGCGTGCACATACAGCACCGCCACGCCCTGCGCCTTCGCCTTCTCGCGCCATTCGGCGTCGTGCAGCGCGAACACCTGCACGCCGCTGCCGCAGTGGCCCTCGACGCCGTGGCAGGCGCTGGTGACGATCAGCAGGTTCTGCGCGTTCGCGTCGCCGTCGAGCGCGACGTCCATCGACAGGTCTTCGCCGTCGCGCCCCTTGAGCGGATGCGCATGCGGCTCGACCGAGAGGCCGGCACTCACGCAACCCTGCAGGAACTTCTGGCGCGCCTGGGCATAGCGCGGCGAGAAGGCTTCGGCGATTCCGATCATGTGGCGATCAGGCGCTTGCGCCGCCGGGCTTGAGGAACTGCTCGGCGATCTGCACCCAGCAGGTGGCACCCAGCGGGATGAGATCGTCGTTGAAGTCGTAGCTCGCGTTGTGCAGGGTGCACGGGCCTTCGCCGTGGTGCACGTCGCGGTGCGTGCCGTCGCCGTTGCCGATGAAGGCGTACGCGCCCGGCTTGGCCTGGAGCATGAAGGCGAAGTCTTCCGAGGTCATGGCGGCCTCCTGCTTCAGCACGTTCTCGGGGCCGACGATGCCGCCCATCACGCGGCGCGCGAAGTCGGCCTCGGCCTCGGTGTTGACGGTGGGCGGGTAGTAGCGCTCGAAACGGAAGTCGCAGGTGGCGTCGTGCGCCGCGCAGATGTGGTCGCAGATCTGCTTCATGCGCGCCTCGATCATGTCGAGCACCTCGATCGAGAAGGTGCGCACCGTGCCCGACAGCTCGCAGTTGTCCGGAATCACGTTGTTGGCTTCGCCGGCGTGGATGGTAGTGACGGAGATGACGGCCGAATCGGTCGGCTTCATCTTGCGCGTGAGGATGGTCTGGAAGGCCTGCACGATCTCGCAGGCGATCGGCACCGGGTCGATGCCGGTCTGCGGCAGCGCGGCGTGGCCGCCCTTGCCGATCACGTTGACGAAGAACTTGTTGCCCGAGGCCATCACCGGACCGGGGCTCACGGCGAACTGGCCGGCCTTCATGCCGGGCCAGTTGTGCATGCCGAAGACGGCGTCCATGGGGAACTGCTCGAACAGCCCTTCCTTGATCATTTCGCGGGCACCGCCGCCGCCCTCTTCGGCCGGCTGGAAGATCAGGTACACGGTGCCGTCGAAGTTGCGGTGCTTCGCCAGGTGCTGCGCGGCCGCCAGCAGCATGGCGGTGTGGCCGTCGTGCCCGCAGGCGTGCATCTTGCCGTGGTGCTTGCTGGCGTGGGCGAAGGTGTTGAGCTCGGTGACGGGCAGCGCGTCCATGTCGGCGCGCAGGCCCACGGCGCGGCTGCTGGTGCCGTTCTTCACGATGCCCACCACCCCGGTGGTGCCCAGGCCGCGGTGGATGGGAATGCCCCATTCGGTGAGCTTGCCTGCCACCACGTCGGCGGTGCGGACTTCTTCGAAGCAGAGTTCGGGATGGGCGTGGAGGTCACGTCGGACGGCGGCGATGCCGGCGGCCTGCGTGACGAGCGAGTCGATGAGTTTCATGGCGTGGTCGTCTCAAAACGCCAGTCTATCCACTCCGGCGTTTCGAGGCACCCGCAAAGCCTCGTTATCCGGTATTCAGTGCCCGGCGGTCCAGAAGCCGATGTGCGGCGCGGAGGCTTCTTCCTCCAGCAGCGGCCCCACCACCTCGACGCGCCGCTGCCCGCGCGCGAAGACCTCGCGGCAGGGCAGCGAGAAGGTCGGGTTCTCGGGATGGTCGCCGGTCAGGCCGAGCAGCGCGTGCTCGGACAGCGCGTAGACCACCCGCCCGATGTTCGTCCAGTAGATGGCGCCCGCGCACATGCAGCAGGGCTCGGCGCTGGTGTACAGCGTGCAGCGCTCCAGCTGCCCGGGCGTAAGCAGGCGCGCGGCCTGCGCCGCTGCCGCCAGCTCGGCATGCTGCGTGGGGTCGCCCTCGGGCGGCATCGAGTTGTTGCCCGCGGTGGCCACGACTTCGCCGTGCTCGTTCGCCACCAGCGCGGCAAAGGGATGGCGCCCACGCGCCTTCGATTCGTCCGACAGCCGGATGGCCATGCGAAGCAGTTCGAGGTCGCGCGGGGACAGGTCGGCGCTCATGTCTGGACGACGCCCCGCGTTCAGCGGCCGATGCTCTTCAGGTAGTCGGCGCGCGCGGCCAGCGCAGTGTCGGTGAAGTCGGTGAACACACCGTCCACGCCGAGCTTGTAGTACACGCCGTATTCGTTCTTGCCGTCCTTGTTGTAGTCGGAGGCCAGGCGGCGCGACTCGTTGCGGAAGGTGAAGGGGTGCACGAACAGGCCCGCCTTGTGCGCGTCGGCGATCAGCGAGGTGGGCGCCGTGGAGGTGGCGTCGGCGTCGTTGATCTTGCCGTCCTTGTTGACGTCCACCGGCTTGCCGTCGGCGCCGATGGTGCCCTTGATGCTCACGATGTAGCGCTTCCAGGGGCCGATGCCGTCGGCATACGTCTTGATCTCGGCCAGGCCCGCGGGCGTGACCATGGCGTCGAAGTTGCGCTTGTCGCCGGCCTTGGTCCAGTCGTAGGGGCGGTCGCTGGGCACGGCGAAGGTCACCGCGCCGGTCTTCAGGTCGACGCTGTCGCCGTCGATCAGCTGAACGATCTTCGTGTTCAGGCCCTTGCTCTTCATGTACTTCAGGCTGCCCGGCTCGAACGACTGCACGTAGATCGGCGCGGTCTTGCTGTTCCAGCCGGCGGCGTTGATGGCCGCGATGACCTTGTCTTCCAGCGGCAGGCCCAGGTCGCGGAAGTAGGTCGGGTTCTTCGTCTCGGGGTAGATGGCGATGGTGCGGCCGGTTTCCTTCGACTTCGCCTTGGCGAAATCGATGATCTCCTGGAAGGTCGGGATCTTGTACTTGCCGTTGAACTCCTGCGGGCGCTCGGCATCGGTGGAGATGCCCCCCAGGGTCTTGATCTCGGCCAGCGTGAAGTCGTTGCTGAACCAGCCGGTCTGGGTCTCGCCGTCGACCTTGATGGTCTTCTTGCGCGAAGCGAAGCGGGGGTGCTTGGCCACGTCGGTGCTGATGGCGAGGTTGGGGTCGTGGCGGGCGATGAGCACGCCGTCCTTGGTGGAGACCAGGTCCATCTCGATCACGTCGGCGCCGAGTTCGATGGCGCGCGCATAGGCTTCGAGCGTTTCTTCCGGCAGATAGCCCGATGCGCCGCGGTGGGCGATGACCAGCGGCGGGTTGCCGTCGAGCGTCAGCAGCTTGTTGCTGGAGGGTCCGGTGCTGCTGCAGGCTGCCACGCAAAGGGCGGCTGTGGCGGTCAGGGCGATCTGAAGGGTGCGCATGGTCGTGGTTTCTCCGTCCGAATGAAGAGGCGCAGGGTAACCGCTTCGCGTGACAGCTTCGGCACCCACGCTCGCGCGGCGCCGACTTCCTGGAGAATGTGTTGCATGCTCCATACGCTTTCCCCCCAAAGCCTGCTGCTGGCCCAGACCCTGGTGCGCATGAACACCGTCAGTGCCAACAGCAACCTCCAACTGATCGACTTCGCGCAGAGCCACCTCGCGGCCCTGGGCGTCAAGAGCCGCATCACCTACAACGCCGAGCGCACCAAGGCGAACCTGTTCGCCACGCTGGGCGAAGGCAAGCCGGCCGGCGTGATCGTCTCGGGCCACACCGACACGGTGCCGTGGGACGGGCAGGACTGGAGCGTCGACCCGCTCTCCGCCGTGGTGCGCGACGAGCGGCTGTACGGCCGCGGCTCGGCCGACATGAAGAGCTTCATCGCCATCGCGCTGTCGAACGCGAAGCGCTTTTTGGGAAGCGACTCGCCCTTCGCGGTGCACTTCGCATTCAGCTACGAGGAAGAGATCGGCTGCTTCGGCGTGAAGGAACTCATCGCCGACATGCGCGAAGCCAACATCAAGCCGCTGGCCTGCATCGTGGGCGAACCCACCAGCATGGTGCCCGCCATCGCGCACAAGGGCGTCTACCGCTACAAGTGCTGCGTGCGCGGCAAGGAGGCGCATTCGTCGCTCACGCCGAAGTCGGTCAATGCCATCGAGATGGCGGCGCGCGTGATCGGCAAGGTGCGCGACATGGCGGAAGGCTTCGAGCGCAGCGAGCCGCGCTACGAGGGCTTCGACGTGCCATTCAGTACCGCGAGCGTGGGCCAGTTCCACGGCGGCATCGCCGACAACGTGGTGCCGCGCGACGCCGAGTTCCGCTACGAGTTCCGCGACCTGCCGACCGCCGATGCGAAGCGCATGCAGGCCGACGTGGTGGCCTACGCGGGCAGCATCGAGCCCGCGATGAAGAAGGTGGCGCCCGATGCGGGCTTCAGCTTCGAGACCATCTGCGAGATCCCGAGCTTCCTGGGCTCTGCCAACGACCCCGTCACGCTGCTGGCGCAGCGCCTGGCAAGCGAGGATCGCACCACGCTGGTGGCCTTCGGCACCGAAGCGGGCCTGTTCAAGAACGCCGGCATCCCCACGGTGGTGTGCGGTCCGGGCAGCATCGAGCAGGCGCACCAGCCCGACGAGTACGTGAGCCTCGAGCAGCTGGCGCGCTGCGAGCTGTTCATGGAGCGGCTGGCTTCTTCTTCTGCCATCGGCTGAGATGGGCATTGCTTTCCGGGGCGTCGTTCGGGGCGCGCTCACGCCGACGGGGGACATTCGCGGAGGGGGGTACCCGGTGCCCTGTGCACGCACCCCGGAGCATCGCGGCTGTGCGACGAAAGACTGACGGGCTTGAATTGACCGAAAGCAGCACCCCACTGCAGCGCATGAAGCGCGTCGCCCTCGGCCTGCTGTGCGGCGCCGCCGTGCTCTACGCAGTGGCCAGTGCACTGCATGCGCAGCACCCGGCGTGGGGCTACGTCGCCGCCTTCTCCGAAGCCGCGATGGTCGGCGCCATTGCCGACTGGTTCGCGGTGGTGGCGCTGTTTCGCCATCCGTTGAGCCTGCCGATTCCGCACACCGCCATCATCCCGAGCAACAAGGACCGCATCGGCGCCAAGCTCGCGGGCTTCATCTGCGACAACTTCCTGAGCACCGGGCAGGTGCTCGGCAAGCTGCGGGAATTCGATGCGGCCGGGCGCATCGCCGACTGGCTGGCCCGGCCCGCGAGCGGCGAGAAGCTCGGCGAATGGGGCGTGGCCGCCGCGCGCTACGGGCTCTCGGCCTTCGACGACGAGCGGGTGCGCGACTTCCTGGGGCGCGCCGCCGCGGCGGGCCTCGAGAAGATCGATCTCTCGCGCCTCACCGGCCAGGCGCTCGACGCGCTCACCGCCGGCGGGCGCCACCAGGCCCTGCTCGACGACGTGCTGCAGCAGGTGGCCGGCCTGCTCGAAGGCGACGAGGTGCAGGCGCACATCACCGAGGCCATCGCGCGCGAGATCAAGACGCTGCGCTACGTCGGCCTCGACCAGGTGGCCGCCAAGCTGGCCACGCGCAAGATCGTCGCAGCCGTGGCGCGCACCATCGGCGAGCTGGCGGCCGAGCCCGACCATCCGATGCGCAGGCGCTTCGATCACTTCGTCGACGACTTCGTGGTGCGCCTGAAGCTCGACCCCGAGTTCCAGCAGCGCGGCGAGCAGATCCGCGCCGAGCTCGTCGCGCACCCGGCCCTGGGCGACTACCTGCATGGCCTGTGGGGCGAGCTGCTGGCGTGGCTGCACGACGACCTGGGCCGCGGCGACTCGACCATCCGCCGGCGCATCGCCTCGATGGCCGCCGCGCTGGGCACGCGGCTGCAGGGCGACGAGGCCATCCGCCGCTGGATCAACGAGCAGATCGAGGCGGCCGCGCCGCTGGCCATCGAGCGCTACCGAGAAGACATCCGCCGCTACATCGAGGAACGCGTGGGCGAGTGGAACGCTCAGGAAATGACGCTCGAGCTGGAGCGCCACATCGGGCGCGACCTGCAGTTCATCCGCATCAACGGCACGCTGGTGGGCGGGCTCGTGGGACTGCTGATCCACACGGTCACGCAGCTGCTGCGCGGCTGAGCGGCCCCGGGTAATCCACAGCGGACGAAAGTCCGCATCCTGTCTCCGGAGAGACCCCGCGGCCCCTCCCGCCTCCTAGACTGTTTCGCGCATCGATCAACCAGAGGAGACACGCACCATGCCCCGTCGAAGCAGCCTCGGCGCCCTCGCGCTGACCGCCACCCTCGCCCTGCTGGGCGCCTGCGGCAGCCTCGCGCCGCCATCGGCCACGCGGCCCGCTTCCTGGGGCCCGCCCGAGGCGCTGGTCGCCCCGTCGTCCTTCGCGGGGGTGCATGGGCTGGCCATCGACGCCAAGGGCCGGCTGCTCGCCGGCTCGGTGCTCGGCAACACGCTGTGGGAGGTCGACCGCAGCACCGGCGCAGCCAAGGTGCTGATCGACGCGCCCGAGGGCCAGGCCGACGACATCGCCGTCGGCCCGAAGGGCGAGCTGGCCTGGACCAACTACCTCATGGGCATGCTGCGCTACCGCGAGAGCGACGCCGCGCCCATGCGCGTGCTCGCCAAGGACCTGCCCGGCCTCAACTCGCTCGACTTCGACCGCCGCAACGGCAGGCTCTACGCCTCGCAGGTGTTCCTGGGCGACGCGCTGTGGGAGATCGACCGCGAAGGCCAGAAGCCGCCGCGGCTCATCAAGAAGGACATGGGCGGCTTCAACGGCTTCGAGGTGGGGTCCGACGGCATGCTCTACGGGCCGCTCTGGTTCAAGGGCCAGGTCGTGAAGATCGACCCGGCGAACGGCGCCATGACCGTGATCGCCGATGGCTTCAAGATCCCGGCCGCCGCCAACCTCGACGGCAAGGGCAACCTCTGGGTGGTCGATGCGCGCAGCGGCGAGCTGGTGCGGGTGGACCTCGCCACCGGCCGCAAGACCGTCGCGAAACAGCTGCGGCCCTCGCTCGACAACCTCGCCATCGCGCCGGACGGAACCATCTACGTCTCCAACATGGCGAACAACGAGGTGCAGGCCTTCAACCCCGCCACCGGTGACCTGCGCACGCTCACCAGCGGCAAGTTGGCCGTGCCGGCCGGCATGAAGATCGACGGCAACGACCTCTGGGTGGCCGACGTCTTCGGCTTTCGCCAGGTCGACGTGCGCACCGGCGAGGTGCGCGACGTGTTCCGCATGCAGCGCGACCCCGACCTCGACTATCCGTTCGCGGTCGGGCTTTCGGCCAGGCTCTTCGCGCTGAGCTCATGGTTCACGGGCACGGTGCAGCTGGTCGACCGCCAGACGCTGAAGACCGTCGAAACCATTCACGGCCTGAAAGCGCCGTTCGACGCCATCCCCATGCCCGACGGCAGCGTGATCTACGCCGAGATCGCCACCGGCAGCATCACCCGCGCGAGTGGGCCGAAGTTCTCCGAAAAGTCAGTGCTTGCTAGCGGCTTGAACGGCCCGGTGCAGATGGTCGTCGGCCGAGACGGCGCGCTCTACGTGACCGAGGCGGCCGGCAAGCTCTTGCGCATTCCGCTGGACGCCAGTGCGCCGCTGCGCACCGTGGCCGACGGGCTGGCGCTGCCCGAGGGGCTGGCGCAAACGCCGTGGGGCAGCTTCATCGTGGCAGAGAGCGCGGCGCGCCGGCTGGTGGAAATCGACCCCGTGAACGGCACGCGCCGGACGGTCGCCGAGAACCTGCCGATCGGCCTCGCGCCCGGGCCGGGACTGCCCCCGCCCTATGTGGTGACAGGCGTTGCAGTGGGCCGCGACGGCACGATCTACATGGCTGCCGATCGCAACAATGCGATATATCGAATTCGGCCCGTAAGGTAGCGTAACGAAAAGTTTAGATTTTGATTTACTTTTAAAAACAAATATTACAGACTGCGCGGGACGTCTTGCAGCGTCCCGATCGCATCCGGTGGTCGGGAGTCCGCGAGGCGCTCTTTTCTTGAAAGGGACATCGCATGACACCGCTCGTCACAGGCCAACTTCTGTCGCCCGAGTACGCACTGGGCATGGTCGCGCTTTCGTTCGTCATTTCTTTCGCGGGCTCGCTGGTGGCCCTCATCTGCGCCGGCCGCATGGTCGGGGCGGACGGCAAACCCAACCTCGCCGTCGTGGCCTGCGCAGCAGTGGCGCTGGGCGGCATCGGCATCTGGTCGATGCACTTCATCGGCATGCTGGCGTACCGCCTGCCGGTGGCCATCTCGTACAACATGCCGCTCACGGTGGTGTCGCTGGTGGCGGCCATCCTGATCTCCGGCATTGCCCTCTACATGGCCGGCGGACGGCGCAAGTTCAGCAAATCGGGGTGGCTCGGCGGCAGCCTGCTGGCCGGCATCGGTGTCTGCGTGATGCACTACATGGGCATGTTCGCGATGAACATGCGCGCCTCGATGGACTTCGACCTGACGAGGGTCGGGCTGTCGGTGCTGATCGCCGTCACCGCCGCCGGGGCGGCCCTGTGGCTGGCGTTCAACCTGCGCAAGTTCACACACAAGGTTGCGGCGGCCGTGGTGATGGGCGTGGCGGTCTGCACCATGCACTACGTGGGCATGAGCGCGGCCAGCATGGTGTGCATCGCCACGGCGCCCACTGACGCGCTGGCCATCGGCGGCAGCTACATGGGCCTCACGGTGTTCGGCACGGCCGGCGCGGTGCTGATCTTCATCTACTGGGTGGTCACCGGCAGCAGCCTCGACGCCCCGGTGGCCGCGCGGCGCGCCCGCGCAAGCTGACCTCCCTGCGGCCAGCCAGTAAGCGCAAGCGGGGGCGGCGCCCGCCCCCTAGAGTCGGTGCAGAGCGAAAACAAGCGACCTGCACAGACTCCACATGCCAGTCATCGAATCCCGGCTGCAAGCGGCCAGCGACACCTTCCAGGCCAACCGCACCGACATGCTCGCGCTGCTCGACCAAGTGCGCGCACACGAGGCCCGCGCCGTCGCAGCCTCCGGCGCCTCGGCCGAGCGCTTTGCCAAGCGCGGGCAGCTGCTGCCGCGCGAACGCATCGCGCTGCTGCTCGACACGGGCGCGCCCTTCCTGCCGCTGGCCTCGCTCGCGGGGCTGGGGCATGACGAGCCCGATCTGGCCAGGAGCGTGCCGGGCGGCGGCCTGATCTCCGGCATCGGCCAGGTGTCGGGCGTGCGCTGCATGGTCAGCGCCTCCGACTCGGGCATCGATGCCGGTGCGCTGCAGCCCATGGGCCTGGACAAGCAGCTGCGCGTGCAGGAGATCGCGTTCGAGAACAAGCTGCCCTACGTGCAGCTGGTGGAAAGCGCCGGCGCCAACCTCATGCAATACCGCGTGCAGGACTTCGTGCGCGGCGGCAACATCTTCCGCAACCTCGCGCGGCTGTCGGCCGCGGGGCTGCCGGTGGTGACGGTGACGCACGGCTCCTCGACCGCGGGCGGCGCCTACCAGACCGGGCTGTCCGACTACATCGTGATGGTGCGCGACCGCACGCGGGCCTTTCTCGCGGGGCCGCCGCTGCTGAGGGCGGCCACCGGCGAGATCGCGAGCGAAGAAGAGCTGGGCGGCGCCGTGATGCACACCCACATCTCGGGCCTGGGCGACTACCTGGCGGAAGACGACCGCGACGCCATCCGCATCGCGCGCGCCATCCTCGGCGGCATCGACTGGGCGCGCGACGAAGAGCCGCGCCGGTTCGCGCCGCCGCGCTACGACGCCGAAGACCTGCTCGGCATCATGCCGAGCGACGGCCGCCGGCCGGTGGACATGCGCGAGGTCATCGCGCGCATCGCCGACGGCTCCGAGTTCCTGGCGTTCAGCGAGCACTACGGCAGCGCCACCGTCTGCGGCCACATCCGGCTCGAAGGGCATGCGGTGGGCATCGTCACCAACAACGGCCCCATCGACTCCGACGGCGCGACCAAGGCCACGCACTTCATCCAGGCCTGCTGCCAGTCGCGCACGCCCATCGTCTACCTGCAGAACATCACGGGCTACATGGTGGGCCGCGCGCACGAGGAGGCCGGCATCATCAAGCATGGCGCGAAGATGATCCAGGCCGTGACCAGCGCGACGGTGCCGCAGATCACGCTGCATTGCGGCGCCTCGTACGGCGCCGGCAACTACGGCATGTGCGGCCGCGGCTTCGCGCCGCGCTTCTGCTTCTCGTGGCCCAACGCGCGCACCGCGGTGATGGGCGGAGAGCAGGCGGCGAAGACCATGGCCATCGTGATGGAGGCCGGCATGGCAAGAAAGGGCGCGGTCGATCACGCGAAGATCGAGGCGATGCAGCAGCAGGTCGTCGAGCGCTTCGAGAGCCAGATGAGCGTGTTCACGACCAGCGCGCTGCTGCTGGACGACGGCGTGATCGATCCACGCGACACGCGCGCAGTGCTGGCCGAAGTTCTTTCCGTGTGCCGCGATGCCGATGCGCGCGTGCCGCAGGCCATGCAGTTCTCGGTGGCACGGCCATGAGCAGCGCGTTCCACAAGATCCTGATCGCGAACCGCGGCGAGATCGCGGCGCGCGTGATGCGCACCGCGCGCGCCATGGGCTGCCGCACGGTGGCCGTGTATTCGAGCGCCGACGCGGATGCTGAACACGTGCGGCAGGCCGACGAGGCGGTGTGGATCGGCGAGTCGCTGCCCGCGCAGAGCTACCTGAACATCGCCGCGATCGTCGAGGCCGCGCATGCGAGCGGCGCCGATGCGGTGCACCCAGGCTACGGCTTCCTCGCGGAGAACGCGGCATTCGCACAGGCCTGCGGCGATGCGGGGCTGGTCTTCATCGGGCCATCGCCCGAAGCCATCCGCGCGATGGGCGACAAGGCCGGCGCCAAGCGGCTGATGCAGGCGGCGGGCGTGCCATGCATTCCGGGCTACCAGGGCGAAGACCAGCGCACGGAAAAGCTCGCGGCCGAGGCGGCGCGCATCGGCTGGCCCGTGATGATCAAGGCGACCGCGGGCGGCGGCGGGCGCGGCATGCGGCTCGTCACCTCGGCGGCCAACTTCGCCGAGCAGTTGCACAGCGCGCAATCCGAAGCGCTCAATGCCTTCGGCGATGCCACCGTGATCTTGGAGCGCGCCATCATCGCGCCGCGCCACATCGAGATCCAGGTGTTCGCCGACCGGCACGGCAACGTCATCCACCTCGGCGAACGCGACTGCTCGGTGCAGCGGCGGCACCAGAAGGTGATCGAGGAAGCGCCCTCGCCGGCCGTGTCCGACGCGCTGCGCGAACGCATGGGCGCGACCGCCGTCGCGGCGGCGAAAGCCATCGCCTACGAAGGCGCGGGCACATTGGAATTTCTGCTCGATGCAGAGGGCCAGTACTGGTTCATGGAAATGAACACGCGCCTGCAGGTGGAGCACCCGGTGACCGAAGCAGTGACGGGCCTCGACCTGGTCGAGCTGCAATTGCGCGTCGCGGCCGGTGAGCCCCTGCCCTTGACGCAGCAGGACGTGCGCATCGCCGGCCACGCCATCGAGGTGCGTCTGTGCGCCGAAGACCCACGGCAGGGCTTCCTGCCGCAAAGTGGTGCGCTCGCGGCATGGCGGCCTTCGCCCGCGCTGCGCACCGAACACGCCTTGCGCGACGGTGCCGCCGTGCCGCCCTTCTACGACTCGATGATTGCCAAGCTCGTGGCGCACGGCCGCACGCGCGAGGAAGCCCGGCAGCGGCTGGCCGCGGGCCTGCAGGACACGGTGGCGCTCGGCCTCTCGACCAACCAGCAACTGCTGCAGCGTGCACTGTCGCACGATGTGTTCGCGAGCGGCGCGGCAACGACCGCCTTCATCGGCGATCACCTCGAATCGCTGCTTGCCGCGGATGCCGTCAACGAAACCCGCGCTGCATTGCTGGCGGCGCTGTTGCTGCAACTGGGCGAGCGCGGCCGGCCCTCGCCGCTGGCGCACAAGCTTCCCAATTCCCTGCGCTTCTCGCTCGACGGCGTGGTGCGTGCGGCCCGCGTGACACCGCGTGGTGCCGGCCGATTCGACATCGCACTGGACGGCGCAGCCCCCGTGCAGCTCGCATTGCTCGCACTGCCTGGCGACGGCGGCCTGCGCTTCTCGTGCGGCGGGCTGGCCGAGCAGGCGTTCGTCGCGCGGCAAGCCGAACGCGTGGATTTCCACTTTCGCGGCCAGTCGTTCCGATTGGAGAACCTCACGCACGTCGCGGTGGCGCGCACCGACGGCACCGACAGCGACGGCCTGCTGCGCGCCTCCATGAACGGCCGGGTGATCGCGCTGCTCGTGGCCGAAGGCGATGCGGTCGCTGCGGGCCAGCCGCTGGTCACGCTCGAGGCGATGAAGATGGAGCACGTCCATTGCGCGCCGCGCGCCGGCCGCGTCGCCCTGCATGTCGCGGTGGGCGCGCAGGTGGCCGCGCGCCATGTGGTCGCGCAGGTCGCGGACGCATGACGGCGACGGCTCCTACCAATTTCCGAAGGTCATTCGCATGAACGCCCCCTCCTCCCGCTACCGTTCCGTCTTCGCGCCCGGCCTGTTCGACGGACAGGTCATCGTTGTCACCGGCGGCGGCTCCGGCATCGGCCGCTGCACCGCGCACGAGCTTGCCGCGCTCGGCGCGCAGGTGGTGCTGGTCGGCCGCAAGCCCGAGAAGCTCGAGCAGGTGAAGGCCGAGATCGAAGCCAGCGGCGGCAAGGCAACCACGCAGGCCTTCGACATCCGGCAGGAGGAAGCGGTGTGCGCGGCCATCGCCGCTGTCATTTCCACCCACGGCCGCATCGACGGCCTGGTGAACAACGCGGGCGGCCAGTACATCACGCCGCTCGCCGCGATCACGGCCAAGGGTTGGGAGGCGGTGATCCACACCAACCTCACGGGCGGCTTCCTGGTCGCGCGCGAGTGCTACGTGCAAAGCATGCAGGCCAACGGCGGCGCCATCGTCAACATCGTGGCCGATATCTGGGGCTCGATGCCCAACATGGGCCACAGCGGCGCGGCGCGCGCCGGCATGGTGAGCTTCACCGAGACCGCCGCGCTCGAATGGGCCGCGAGCGGCGTGCGCGTGAACGCGGTGGCGCCGGGCTACATCGCGTCCAGCGGCATGGACCATTACCCGCCCGAGGCCGGCGGCATGTTGCGCGCCATGCGCAACACCGTGCCAGCGGGCCGTTTCGGCAACGAGGCCGAGACCTCCGCCGCCATCGCATTCCTGCTGAGCCCCGCTGCCAGCTTCATCAGCGGCAGCGTGCTGCGCGTGGACGGCGCGCGGCCGCAGGTGCGCATGGGCTGGCCAATGGAGATTCCCGATGCGCAGACACAGCAGCGCGCGGCGGTGAGGCCTTTCGACGGCTTTCACCTCGCACAGACGCCGCGCGTGTTCCGGAACGACGAGCCCAACGACTGATTGGAGACAAGCGACATGCAGTACACCCACGAACACCTCGAGATCCAGAAGACCCTGCGCCGCTTCATCGACGAAGAGATCAACCCGCACGTGGACGAATGGGAAGAGGCAGAGATCTTCCCCGCGCACGAGGTCTTCAAGAAGCTCGGCAACCTGGGCATGCTGGGGCTGAACAAGCCCGAGGCCTTCGGCGGCGCGGGGCTCGACTACTCGTATGCGATGGCGATGGCCGAGGCGCTCGGCCACGTGAGTTGCGGCGGCGTGCCGATGGCCATCGGCGTGCAGACTGACATGTGCACGCCCGCGCTCGCGCGCTTCGGCAGCGACGAACTGCGCCACGAATTCCTCGTGCCCGCCATCGCCGGCGACACGGTCGGCTGCATCGGCGTGAGCGAGCCCGGCGCGGGCAGCGATGTGGCGGGCCTCAAGAGCCACGCGCGCAAGGACGGCGACGATTACCTCATCAGCGGCCAGAAGATGTGGATCACCAACAGCCTGCAGGCCGACTGGATGTGCATGCTGGTCAACACCAGCGACGGACCGGTTCACCGCAACAAGTCGCTCGTGATGGTGCCGATGGACAGCCCCGGCATCGAGAAGGCGAAGAAGATCCGCAAGATCGGCATGAACTCGAGCGACACCGGGCTCATCTACTTCGACAACGTGCGTGTGCCGCAACGCTTTCGCATCGGCGAGGAAGGCCAGGGCTTCGTCTACCAGATGCAGCAGTTCCAGGAAGAGCGCCTGTGGGCCGCCGCGAGTTCGCTGGAGCCGATGGAAGACTGCATCGCGCAGACCATCGAGTGGGCGCAGCAGCGCCACATGTTCGGCGCCACGCTGGCCGACCAGCAGTGGGTGCAGTTCAAGCTGGCCGAACTCAAGACCGAGGTGGAAGCGCTGCGCGCGCTGACCTACCGTGCCTGCGACCTGCATGTGCAGGGCGAGGACGTGCTCGAGCTCGCGTCGATGGCCAAGCTCAAAACCGGCCGCCTCACGCGGCAGGTGGCCGACACCTGCCTGCAGTTCTGGGGCGGCATGGGCTTCACGCTCGAGAACCGCGTCTCGCGCCTGTACCGCGACGGCCGGCTCGGCTCCATCGGCGGTGGCGCGGACGAGGTCATGCTCGGCATCCTCGCAAAGACGATGGGCATCGCGAAGCGGCCGCCGCGCGGCTGAGGCGCCCATGGACGCCGAACTGCAAGCCGACCGCGCGGCGCTCGCCGACACGGTGCGGCGCCTTGCCGAAAGCGAGATCGCGCCGAACGTGCAGGCCTGGGATGACGCGGGCGAGTTTCCGCGCGCGCTCTATGCACGCGCCGCCGAACTGGGATTGCTCGGACTGGGCTACCCCGAAGACCTGGGCGGTACGCCCGCTTCGTATTCGCTCAAGCTGCCCGCATGGATCGCACTGGCGCGCCACGGCAAGAGCGGCGGTGTGCTCGCAAGCCTGTTCTCGCACAACATCGGATTGCCGCCCGTGGTGCTGCATGCGAGCGATGCGGTGCGCCGCGAGGTCGTGCCGCCGGTGCTGCGCGGCGAGAAGATTGCCGCGCTCGCCATCACCGAGCCCGGCGGCGGCTCCGACGTGGCCGCGCTGCGCACCATGGCAAGGCGCGACGGCGATCACTATGTGGTGAACGGCGAGAAGACCTTCATCACCTCAGGCATGCGCGCCGACTGGATCACGGTGGCCGTGCGCACCGGCGAAGGGCACGGCGCGAGCGGCATCTCGATGCTCCTCGTGCCCGGCGATGCGCCCGGCCTTTCGCGCACGCGCCTCGCGAAGATGGGCTGGCTGTGCTCCGACACCGCGACGCTGCACTTCGACAACGTGCGCGTGCCGGCGCGCTACCTGCTCGGCAACGAAGGCGCGGGCTTCCGCATGGTCATGGGCAACTTCAACGGCGAGCGCATCGGGCTCGCGGCGGGCGCACTCGGCTTCTCGCAAGCCTGCCTCGACGAGGCGCTGGCCTGGGCGCGCGATCGCAGGACATTCGGTGCCGCGCTCATCGAGCACCAGGCGGTGCGCCACAAGCTGGTCGACATGCAGATGCGCATCGCCTCCACCGAGGCGTGGATCGAGGCGGTTTCGGCCGAAGGCGACGCGCACGAAGCGGCCGGGCGCTTCAACGCACCCGAATGGGTCGCGCAGGTCTGCATGCTGAAGAACCATGCGACGCAGACCATGCAGTTCTGCGCCGACCAGGCGGTGCAGATCCTCGGCGGCATGGGCTTCATGCGCGGCACGGTGAGCGAGCGCATCTACCGCGAGGTGAAGGTGATGATGATCGGCGGCGGGGCCGAGGAGATCATGAAGGAACTGGCGGCCAGGCAGATGGGCTGGTAGGCGCCAGGGAACGCCGCCGCGCGCCGGGTGTCCAACGAGCCAGCGCTTTCGCTGGGTCGCAGGAGCCCGACATGCTCTCTCTCACCTCCGGCATCGGCACCGTCATTCTTGTCCTGTTGGCGGTGCTGCTCTTTTCCGCGATATGGATCTTCCGGGAATACGAGCGCGGCATCGTGTTCACACTCGGACGGTTCTCCAAGGTTTCTGGGCCTGGGCTGGTGATCGTGATACCGGCCATCCAGCAGGTGGTGCGCGTCGACCTGCGCACCGTGGTGCTCGAAGTGCCGACGCAGGACGTGATCTCGCGCGACAACGTGTCGGTCAAGGTCAGCG
The DNA here is from genome assembly GCF_047304235.1 of Variovorax sp. Varisp36. NCBI lineage: Bacteria > Pseudomonadati > Pseudomonadota > Betaproteobacteria > Burkholderiales > Comamonadaceae > Variovorax > Variovorax sp. Varisp36. The sequence goes on along the minus strand of NZ_JBGLYU010000003.1, from coordinate 81,856 downwards.
CGGTCGTCTACTTCCGCATCGTCGACGCAGAGAAGGCCATCATCCAGGTCAAGGACTTCTTCAACGCCACCAGCCAGCTGGCCCAGACCACGCTGCGCTCGGTGCTCGGCAAGCACCAGCTCGACGACATGCTGGCCGAGCGCGAGAAGCTCAACCTCGACGTGCGCGAGTCGCTGGACGTGCAGACGGCGTCATGGGGCATCAAGGTGTCGAACGTGGAGATCAAGCAGATCGACCTCACCGAATCGATGGTGCGCGCCATCGCGCGGCAGGCGGAGGCCGAACGCGAACGGCGCGCCAAGGTGATCCACGCCGAGGGCGAGCTGCAGGCCTCGGAAAAGCTGTTCCAGGCCGCGCGCGTGCTGGCGCAGGAGCCGCAGGCCATCCAGCTGCGCTACCTGGAGACGCTGACGGTGATCGGCGCGGACAAGAACACGACCATCGTGTTTCCGCTGCCGGTGGACCTGCTGACGAGCTTCCTGGGCAAGCGTTCCTAGCCTGCGCGGCACTGGGTCAGTCGTTCTTCTCGGGCGTTTCGCCCCGTGCAGCCGCAAGCGCGGCCGCCGCGCGCAGCTTGTCCTTCTTGCTCGGCCGCTTGCCCTTGACGCCGCCGGTACCCGACGCATCGACCACGGGCACTGCCACCTCCGTCGGCTCGAAGCCTTCGACGCGTTCGCGCGGCAGGCTCAGCCCCTGTCGCTTCTCGATCAGCCGGAAGTGCGCCTCGGTGGCCGCGCTCACGAAGCTGATCGCCAGTCCGCTCTCGCCCGCGCGGCCGGTGCGGCCGATGCGGTGGATGTAGTCGATCGGCGAGCGCGGCAGGTCGTAGTTGATGACCACGGGCAGCTGCGCGATGTCGATGCCACGCGCTGCGAGGTCGGTGGCGATCACCACGTCCCAGCGGCTCTGCTTGAACTGCGAAAGGATGTCGGTGCGCGTGCCCTGCGCGATGTCGCCGTGGAAGGGCACGGCGTAGATGCCGTTCTTGTAGAGCTTCTCGGCCACGGTCTGCGCCGCATGCTGCGTGGCGACGAAGACCAGCACGCGATCCCATTCGCCTTCGTGCTGCTTCAACAGATGGCGCAGCAACTGCGTGCGGCGGATGGCGTCGACCTCGATCACGCGCTGCACGATGTTCGGCTCGGTGCCGGGCTCGCCCTGCACGTCGACGACGGCCGGATCGCGCAGCATGCCGTCGGCCAGCGCCTGGATGGCGCTCGGGAAGGTGGCGGAGAACAGCAGGTTCTGGCGCTGCTTCGGCAAGAGCGCGAGGATGCGGCCGAGCTCTTCGGCAAAGCCGAGGTCGAACAGGCGGTCGGCCTCGTCGAGCACCAGCGTCGACACGGCATCGAGCTTGAGCGCGTTGTGGTCGACGAGGTCGAGCAGCCGGCCCGGCGTGGCGACGACGATGTCGGCGCCGCCGCGCAGGCTCATCATCTGCGGGTTGATCGACACGCCGCCGAAGGCGACGACGATCTTCAGGCGCTCGGGCAGGTGCTGCGCCAGGCTGCGCATGGTCTCGCCCACCTGGGCCGCGAGCTCGCGCGTGGGCACGAGCACCAGCGCGCGCACGCGGCGCGAGCCCTGTGCGCGCTCGGCGCTCAGGCGCTGCAGCAGGGGCAGGGAAAATGCGGCGGTCTTGCCGGAGCCGGTCTGCGCCGAGCCCCGCAGGTCGCGGCCTTGCAGAATCGCGGGGATGGCCGCGGCCTGGATGGCGGTCGGCGCGGCATAGCCGCTTTCGGCGGCGGCCTGCACGAGCGCGGGGGCCAGGCCCAGTGAGTCGAATGGCATGTAAGCAGACACAGAAGAGAAGAAAGACGGATCGGATGTCGACGATGAAACAGCAGCGCAATCAGGCCGGCAGCGCCCTGGTGTACTCCACGGAAGCGGGCGGCCGCATGTGCCCCGACTGCGGCGAGCCCATGGCCCGGTGCCGCTGCAAGGAGCTCAAGGCGCGCCTGCCGGCCACGGACGGCATTGTCCGCGTATCGCACGAAACCAAGGGACGCAAGGGCAAGGGCGTGACCGTCGTCAAGGGCGTGGCGCTCGATGCGGCGGCGCTGGCGGCGCTCGGCAAGCAGCTGAAAACGGCCTGCGGCTCGGGCGGCACGGTGAAGGACGGCGTGATCGAGATCCAGGGCGACCACCGCGAAACAGTGATCGCCGCACTCGTGAAGCAGGGCCACACGGTCAAGCGGGCGGGAGGCTGAGCACCGATGCAACCCGAAGACCTGCAGCGTCTGGTGACGCTCCAAATGCCTTTCGGCAAGCACAAGGGCACGCTGATTGCCGATCTGCCCGGAAATTACCTGACCTGGTTTGCACGCGAGGGTTTTCCCTCAGGAGAAATTGGCCGGCTGCTCGCGCTGATGCATGAAATAGACCACAACGGGCTCTCCGGCCTGCTGAAACCGTTGCGAAACCGCCCATCGGGCCGAGATGTTTCTCAATAACACACGATTTCCCCACGCTTTTTGTAAATCGGGCCGGATAATCCGGTTTACGTGTCTGTGAGCTTTGTCTCCCGTGCACGTAATTCGGTGATCGGTCAGTTTCGCGCCACAGCGCATTTTGTTTGTTGTGATTCTGGGACTCCATCGCTTTGTCTTGTTGGTTTGAATTAGGAGTCCCTCAATGGGCAAGAAACTCTACGTAGGCAACCTCGCCTACTCCGTGCGTGACAACGATCTGGAACAAGCCTTCGGCGAGTTCGGCGCCATCGTCAGCGCCAAGGTCATGATGGAACGTGACACCGGCCGTTCGAAGGGCTTCGGCTTTGTCGAAATGGGTTCGGATGCCGAAGCACTGGCAGCCATCGAAGCCATGAACGGCCACTCGCTGCAGGGCCGCGCCCTGACGGTGAATGAAGCCCGTCCGATGGAAGCCCGCCCCCCCCGTACCGGTGGTGGCGGCGGCTACGGTGGCGGCGGCGGTGGTCGCGGCGGCTACTAAGCCCTTCCCTCCAGAGCCTTCGGGCTTCTGAATGAAAAGCTCCTTCGGGAGCTTTTTTCGTTTCTGCGCCAGGCTCGAGCGCCTTGGTCAGCTCGGCCTAATGAAAACCCGGTAAGCAATAGTCCGTACCTCCGCGGTCAGCCAACAGTCAGCCGCGCAGAACGACCCTCGACCCTTCATATAAGAGGGGCGAGACATGCGCATCAAGAGTCAGGCGGACTTCTTTTCAGGAGTCATGTTCACTGCCGTGGGAGGGGCCTTTGCGATAGGCGCCACCACCTACACCGTCGGCAACGGTGCCCGCATGGGACCGGGTTACTTCCCGCTGATGCTCGGCATCCTGCTGGCCGTCCTCGGCGCCATCATCATGTTCCAGGCGCTGGTGGTCGAAACCCCCACCGGCGACCCGATCGGCAAATGGGCCTGGAAGCCGCTGGCCTTCGTGCTCGGCGCCAACCTCGCCTTCGGCGTGCTGCTGGGCGGCCTGCCCAGCATCGGGCTGCCGGCGATGGGGATGATCATCGCGATCTACGCGCTCACGATCATCTCGAGCATGGCGGGCGAGCACTTCAAGCTGCGCGACGTGCTGATCCTCTCCACCATCCTGGCGGCCGGCAGCTACGTGGCCTTCATCTGGGCGCTGAAGCTCCAGATCCAGGTCTGGCCTACTTTCATTTCGGGTTGAGGAGCGCACCGCCATGGAACTGTTCCACAACCTCGCGACCGGCTTCGGCGTCGCGTTCACCTTCACCAACCTGCTGTACTGCCTGATCGGCTGCATCCTGGGCACGCTGATCGGCGTGCTCCCGGGCATCGGCCCGGTCGCGACCATCGCGATGCTGCTGCCCGCCACGTACGCGCTGCCGCCCGTGTCGGCGCTGATCATGCTGGCCGGCATCTACTACGGCGCGCAGTACGGCGGCTCGACCACGGCCATCCTGGTGAACCTGCCCGGGGAGTCGTCCTCGGTGGTCACCTGTATCGACGGCTACCAGATGGCAAGGCAGGGCCGCGCAGGCCCGGCGCTCGCCGCGGCGGGCCTGGGTTCGTTCTTCGCGGGCTGCGTGGGCACGCTGATCCTGGCCGCCTTCGCACCGCCGCTGACCGAGCTGGCCTTCAAGTTCGGCCCGGCGGAGTATTTCTCGCTGATGGTGCTGGGCCTGATCGGCGCGGTGGTGCTGGCCTCGGGCTCGCTGCTGAAGGCGGTGGCGATGATCGTGCTGGGCCTGCTGCTGGGCATCGTCGGCACCGACGTGAATTCGGGCGTGGCGCGCTACAGCTTCGACATTCCGGAGCTCACCGACGGCATCGGCTTCGTGGTGATCGCCATGGGCGTGTTCGGCTACGGCGAAATCATCGGCAACCTCTCGCAGCCCGACGACGAGCGCGAGGTGTTCACGCACAAGGTGAAGGGCCTGTGGCCCACCAAGGAAGACTTCAAGCGCATGACGCCCGCGGTGCTGCGCGGCACGGCACTGGGTTCGGCGTTGGGCATCCTGCCCGGCGGCGGCGCGCTGCTGGCAGCCTTCGCGGCCTATGCGCTGGAAAAGAAGATCAAGATGCGCCCCGGCGAAGTGCCCTTCGGCAAGGGCAACATCCGCGGCGTGGCTTCGCCCGAGTCGGCCAACAACGCCGGCGCGCAGACCTCCTTCATCCCGCTGCTGACGCTGGGCATTCCGCCCAACGCGGTGATGGCGCTGATGGTGGGTGCGATGACGATCCACAACATCCAGCCCGGCCCGCAGGTGATGACCAGCAACCCCGAGCTGTTCTGGGGCCTGATCGCCTCGATGTGGATCGGCAACGCGATGCTGATCGTGCTGAACCTGCCGCTGATCGGCATGTGGATCAAGCTGCTGACGGTGCCCTACAAATTCCTGTTCCCGGCGATCGTGCTGTTCTGCGCGATCGGCGTGTACTCGACCAACAACAACACCTTCGACATCTGGATGGTGGCGGCTTTCGGCTTCATCGGCTACCTGTTCCTGAAGCTGCGCACCGAGCCCGCCCCGCTGCTGCTGGGCTTCATCCTGGGCCCGATGATGGAAGAGAACCTGCGGCGCGCGCTGCTGCTGTCGCGCGGTGCGTGGAGCGTGTTCGTCACGCGGCCGCTGTCGGCGGGACTGCTGGTGGCTGCGGCGCTGCTGCTTGGCATCGTGCTGCTGCCGGCGATCAAGGCCAAGCGCGAAGAAGCCTTCGTCGAGGAGTAATTGGCTCGCCCCCAGGCTGCGCGCACTTCGTGTCGCTGCGCCAACCCCCTTCCGGGGGCAACACCTGCGGCCCGGCGGAGCCGGTTCCGCGGTGTTCCTGGAATAGTCAGCGCTGGAGTAGCGGCAGCAGCGCCTGTTGCCAGGCCAGTCCGAGCAGGGCCGCGCCGAGCACCACCGGGATCACCCCGGCCTTGAAGCGGAACAGCGCCACGGCGGCGATCAGCCCGATCGCCGCCGATGCCGCGTCGAAGCCACCGCCCGCGCCCTTCGGCCACAGCACGTGCCAGGCGAAGAACACCGCGAGGTTGACGATCACGCCCACCACGGCCGCCGTGATGGCCGTCAGCGGCGCGGTGAGCTTCAGGTTGCCGTGCGTCGATTCGATGAACGGCCCGCCCAGCAGGATGAACAGGAACGATGGCAGGAAGGTGAAGAAGCTCACCACCGTCGCCGCCACCGCGCCCGCCAGGAACAGCGACTGCCCACCGAACAACGCCTGGTTCCAGCCGCCCACGAAGCCCACGAACGACACCACCATGATCAGCGGCCCCGGCGTGGTTTCGCCCAGCGCGAGCCCGTCGATCATCTGCGTGGCGCTGAGCCAGCCGTAGTGGTCGACCGCGCCCTGGAACACGTAGGGCAGCACCGCATAGGCGCCGCCGAAGGTCAGCAGCGCGGCCTTGGTGAAGAACCAGCCCATCTGCGTGAGCGCGCCGTGCCAGCCGAACAGTGCCGCGAGGGCGCCGATGGCGACGAGCCACAGCGCGAGGAACACGCCCAGCACGCGCAAGAAGCGGCCCCAGCCGAAGCGCGCATGCGCGGGCGTCGGCGTGTCGTCGTCGATCAGTGCGGGACCGACCGAGGCGGCCGCCGCGGCGTGAGCGCCGCCCGGCGCGAAGCGCTCTGGCGCCACCCGGCTGCCAAGGTAGCCGATGGCCCCCGCCACGAGCACGATCAGCGGAAACGGCACGCGAAGCGCAAAGATCGCCACGAAGGCGGCCGCCGCGATCGCCCAGAGCCAGGCGTTCTTCAGCACCCGCGAGCCGATGCGCCAGGCCGCGAACAGCACGATGGCCGTCACCGCAGGCTTTACGCCGTAGAGCAGCCCCGCCACCGCCGGCACCTGTCCATACGCCATGTAGACCCACGACAACGCGATCAGGATGAACAGCGACGGCAGCACGAACAGCCCTCCCGCCACGATGCCGCCCCAGGTGCGGTGCATGAGCCAGCCGATGTAGGTCGCAAGCTGCTGCGCCTCGGGGCCGGGCAGCACCATGCAGTAATTCAGCGCATGGAGGAATCGCTTCTCCGAGATCCAGCGGCGGCGCTCCACCAGTTCCTGGTGCATCAGCGCGATCTGCCCGGCAGGCCCGCCGAAGCTGATGAAGCCCAGCTTGAGCCAATAGCCGAAGGCCTGCCAGAAGCTGACGGGGACGGGCGGCTCGGCAGGCGCTTCGGAGGAGGACATCGGCTGACTTTCGTGTTTCGCTATTTCAGGAACGCGTCGTAGGCGGTCTTCAGGATCAGCGCGCTCACCACCACGATGAACACCACCCGCACGAAGCCCGCCCCGTGCTTCAGCGCAACCCGCGTGCCGAGCAGGCTGCCCGCCACGTTGGCCACCGCCATCACCAGCCCGTAGTGCCACCAGACATGGCCCTTGGCAGCCAGCAGGATCAGCGCCGCGGCGTTGGTCAGCGTGTTGATGATCTTGGCCGAGGCCGAGGCGTTGAGGAAGTCGTAGCCCATCCAGCGCACGAACAGGAACACCAGGAAGCTCCCCGCGCCCGGCCCGAAGAAGCCGTCGTAGAACCCGATCGACAGGCCGATGGTGCAGGCCGCCAGCGTCTCGGCCCGGCCGGAGAAGCGCGGCGCATGCATCCGCCCCATGTCCTTGCGCGCCAGCGTATAGAGCAGCACGCCCAGCAGGATGACCGGCAGCGCCCGGCGCAGGAAGTCGCCCGGGAATAGCGTGACGCCCCAGGCGCCCAGCATCGAGCCGGCGAAACCGAGCACCGCGGCAGGCCAAAGCGCGCCCCAGCGCATCTGCACCCGCTGGCTGAACTGGGCCGCGGCGGCTGCCGTGCCCCAAATGGACGCACTCTTGTTGGTGCCCAGCAGCGTTGCCGGCGTCGCGCCCGGGAACACGGCAAACAGCGCCGGCACCAGGATCAACCCGCCTCCGCCCACGATCGAATCGACAAAACCCGCGAGCAGCGAAGCGCCCGTCACCACCAGCATTTCCATGGCGGCGATTGTCTCACTCGTGGCGCTATCGAAAATATAGCTTCATGTGCACGCGTGGCCTTTGTGGGAGGTCAATTTGGCACTGAGGAAAAACCCTTCGGGCACGGCGCGCGCGGGCATAAAAAAGGCGCCGACCAGCGGCGCCCTTCAAAGTCAAACACGGCATCTCGTACGGAGCCTTGGAAGCATTTTTATAGTTGCTCGAGATTTGTCTCCTCGGACCCTCGGCAGCACGAGCAGGGCCCGTTCGCGAGTGCGCAGACTTTAGGGGGCGCACCGCCTCAGTGCATTGGGAATTACCCGCTTTGCCGGCCCGGAAAGCCCGATTCGCAAACCAAAGTGTTTCCGATGGTTAACGGCGCGGCACAATTCATGCACGCGCGGTCAGGCCCCGATCTTGCACATCAGGAAGAACCCGGGAGTCGCCCACCCGACGGAGGAAGCATGCCATCCATGTCCGAAAGCGAACGCATCGCCCTCGCCGCGCGCCTTCATGTGGCGCTTCGGCGAAAGCACGGGCGCGTGACCGACACCGAATGGATGGCCACCAACGCCGAATACGCCGCCGAGATCGTGCGCATGACGCGCGCGCATGCCGCGGACACCAGGGACGAGGAGCTCTACCAGCTCGCGATGCGGCTCGAACAGGCGATGGAACCTTTGGCTCGGGCCAAGCGGCTGGCGGCGCGGCAGCCCGACGGCGCCCTGCCCACACCCACTCGCCACGCGGACGGACTGGGCTGACGCCTTCCTGCCGCGGCGCTGTTCAGGACGCGGCCAGCGCGGCCTTGCGGATCGACTGCAGCGTGCTGCCCGGCGTGATCGCTTCCGGATCGAGCAGGCAGTGCAGGATCGCCGGCTTGCCGCTCGCACGCGCACGGGCCAGCGCGGGGCCGAACTCTTCGGTGCTGGTCACGCGTTCGCCGTGGCCGCCGAACACTTCGGCATAGCCGCGGAAATCGGGGTTCTTCAATTGCGTGGCGCTGATGCGGCCGGGATAGTGTTTTTCCTGGTGCATGCGGATCGTGCCGTACATGGCGTTGTCCAGCAGCACCACGATGATCGGCAGGCCGTACTGCACGGCGGTGGCGAACTCCTGGCCGTGCATCATGAAGTCGCCGTCGCCCGCGAACACGACCACCTCGCGCTGCGGCCACAGCCTCTTGGCGCCGACGCCGGCCGGCAGGCCGTAGCCCATCGAGCCGCTGGTGGGCGCGAGCTGGCTCGCGAAGGCGCGGAACGGCCAGAAGCGGTGCACCCACGTGGCGAAGTTGCCCGCGCCGTTGCAGAAGATGGTGTCGGCCGGCAGCACTTCGCGCAGGTGCCGCATGACCTCGCCCATCTGCAGCGGGCCGGGAATGCGGATGGGGGCCGGGTCGCTCCAGCGCAGGAAGTCTTCGCGTGCGGTCTTTGTCTCTGCCTGCCAGGCCGGCGCTTGCGCGGGGCGCAGCGTGGACACCGCTTCGGCGAACGCCCGCGGCGTGGCGTGAATGCCCTGCGCGGGGCGGTAGAGCTTGCCGAGCTCGTCGGCATCGGCGTGCACATGCACCAGGGCCTGCTTCGGTTGCGGGATCGCCAGCAGTTCGTAGCCTTGCGACGGCACTTCCGACAGGCGCCCGCCGACCAGCAGCACGAGGTCGGCATTGCGGATGCGCTCCAGCATGCGCGGGTTGGCGCCCAGGCCCAGGTCGCCCGCATAGCAGGGGTGCTCGGCCGACATCAGCATCTGGCGGCGGAACGAGCAGTACACGGGCAGCGAGAACGCGGCCGCGAAATCAGCGAACTGCAGCGCCGCCTGCTCCGACCAGCGGCTGCCGCCGAGGATGACCACCGGGCGCTGCGCCTGCGACAACCGCTGCTGCAGCTCGGCGAGCTGCGCCGCGCCGGGATGGGTTTCGGTCACCGCGTAGGGCTGCGCGTCGGCCACCGCTGCGGCCTCGGTCAGCATGTCCTCGGGCAGCGCGATCACCACCGGCCCGGGTCGGCCGGAGGTGGCGACATGGAAGGCACGCGACACGAGCTCGGGCACACGCGCCGGATCGTCGATCTGCACCACCCACTTGGCCATGGTGCCGAACACCGCGCCGTAGTCCAGCTCCTGGAAAGCCTCGCGGCCCATGGCGTCGCGCGCGACCTGGCCCACGAACAGCAGCAGCGGCGTCGAGTCCTGGTGCGCGATGTGCACGCCGGCCGCCGCGTTGGTGGCGCCGGGGCCGCGCGTGACGAAGCAGATGCCGGGCTGGCCCGTGAGCTTGCCCTGCGCCTCGGCCATCATCGCCGCGCCGCCTTCCTGGCGGCACACGGTCACGTCGATCGAAGCGTCATGCAGCGCGTCGAGCACGGCCAGAAAGCTTTCGCCGGGCACGCAGAACAGCTGCCTGACGCCGTGGGTGATGAGCTGGTCGACCAGGATCTGGCCGCCGGTGCGGGAGGAAGTCATGCTGTGTCCAATGGAATGAAGGTGTTGGGTCTTGCTCCTTCCCCCTCTGGGGGAAGGCTGGGATGGGGGCAAGCGGCGTGGGATGAGCCGACGGCAATTGACATGCCGCCTGCCCCCATCCCAGCCCTCCCCCAGCGGGGGAGGGAGAAATGCGGGGTCATTCGAGGGCTTCGCATGCAGCAGCGATGCGCTGGCATGCCTCTTCCAGCTGCGCCATCGACGTCGCATACGAGATGCGGAAATACGGCGCCAGCCCGAACACGCTGCCCGGCACCACCGCCACCTCGAAGTCCTGCAGCAGGTAGCGGCAGAAGTCGCTGTCCGTCTGCAGCAGCGTGCCGCCGCGCGTGCGCTTGCCGAGCACGCCGGCGCAGTTGGCGAAGGTATAGAACGCGCCTTCGGGCACGCGGCAATGCAGCCCCGGCGCGCGGTTCAGCGCGGCCACCACGAAGTCGCGCCGCGCCTGGAAGTCGGCGCAGCGCCCGGCCACGATCTCCTGCGGCCCGGTCAGCGCTTCGATGGCCGCGGCCTGGCTGATCGACGAAGGGCACGAGGTCGTCTGGCTCTGCACCACGGCCATCGCCGCGACCAGCGCGCGCGGCCCCGCACCGTAGCCCACGCGCCAGCCGGTCATCGCATAGGCCTTCGATACGCCGTTGACGGTCAGCGTGCGTTCGCGCAGGCGCGGCTCTACCGCCACGGGCGTCGCGAAGGCCAGCCCGTCGTAGAGGATGTGTTCGTAGATGTCGTCGGCCAGCACCCACACCTGCGGATGCCGCAGCAGCACCTCGCACAGCGGCTTCAGCTGCGCCGCGCTGTAGGCCGCGCCGCTCGGGTTCGACGGCGAATTGACGAACAGCCAGCGCGTGCGCGGCGTGATCGCCGCCTCGAGCTGCGCGGCATCGAGCCGGAAGCCATTCGCCTCGGTGCACGCCACCGGCACCGGCACACCGCCGCAGATCTGCACGATGTCGGCGTACGAGGTCCAGTACGGCGCGGGCAGGATGACTTCATCGCCCGGGTCCAGGCTGGCCATCAGCGCGTTGAAGATCACCTGCTTGGCGCCTGCGCTCACGCTGATCTCGTCGAGTGCAAAGTCGAGCGCGTTGTCGCGCTTGAACTTCAGCTGCACTGCCGCCTTCATCGCCGGGCTGCCGTCGAGCACCGTGTAGCGCGTGTCGCCCCGCCCGATGGCGCGCACCGCCGCGTCGCGCACATTCTGCGGCGTGTCGAAGTCGGGCTCGCCCGCGCCCAGCACGATCACCGGACGGCCCGCGCGCTTGAGCGCGTTGGCGTGGTCGGTGATGCGCAGGATTTCCGAGACGCCGATGGCGCGCACGCGCTGCGCCGGCGAGAAGACGACAGTGTCCGTGGTCACTTGGCGTAGGCCTCCAGTGGCTTGTCGTTGGGTTCGAGCATCAGCTGCTTGAGCGCCGTGCTCATCGGCAGGTTCAGGCTCGTGTTCTTCGGCGGGATGGCCGCCACGAACCACTTGGCGTAGATCTTCTCCAGGTCGCCGCTCTTCATCATGCGGCGCAGCGAATCGTCCACCGCGGCCTTGAAGGCCGGGTCGTCCTTGCGGAACAGCAGCGCGATCGGCTCCGAGCCCAGCGGCTCGCCCACGATGCGGTAGGCCGCGGGGTTCTTGGAGTTCGCGATGATCCCGGCCAGCAGGTTGTCGTCGAGTACGAAGGCGTCGGCGCGGCCCGACTCCATCAGCAGAAAGCTCTCGAGGTGGTCCTTGCCGAGCATCGTGTTGTACGAGACATTCTGCGCGCGCTCGCGCTTGCGCAGCAGCTGCACGGCGGTGGTGCCGGTCGATGCCGACACGTTGCGGCCCGCGAGCTGGTCGAGGTTGGCGATGCCCGAGTCGACCTTGGTCGCCATGCGCACTTCGCTCACGTACGTGGTGAGCGCGAACGCCACCTGCTGCTGGCGCGCGGTGTTGTTGGTGGTGGGGCCGCAGCCGATGTCGAGCGTGCCGTTCTGCACCAGGGGGATGGTGTTCTGCGCGGTCACGGCCATGTATTCGAGCTTCGCCTGCGGCACGATGTCCTTCAGCACGCGCTCGCACAGCTCGACGTGGTAGCCCACGTACTTCTCGCCCGCGCCCAGCATGTAGGCCATCGGCGGCGAGGCTTCGCGCACGCCGAGCACCACCTTGCCGCTGGCCTTGATCTTGTCGAGCGTGCCGCCGGCGGTTTGCGCGGCGGCGCCCAATGCGAACGCGAGCGATGCTGCGGCGGCGATGGTCTTGAATCTCGTCCTCATGTCTTCTGTCTCCTGGTGGTTATTCTTGATTCGCGAGACATCGCGGAACCAGCTTCGCCGGGCCGCAGATGCCGCCCCCCAAAGGGGGTTGGCGCAGCAACACGAAGTGCGCGAAGCCTGGGGTGAGTCTTACTCTCCGATGTCGAAGGTCACGCCCTGCGCCAGGGGCAATGCCGTCGAGTAGTTGATGGTGTTCGTCGCACGGCGCATGTACGCCTTCCAGCTGTCGGAGCCGGCTTCGCGGCCGCCGCCGGTTTCCTTCTCGCCACCGAAGGCGCCGCCGATCTCCGCGCCGCTCGGGCCGATGTTGACGTTGGCAATGCCGCAGTCCGAGCCCGAGCTCGACATGAAGCGCTCGGCCTCGCGCACGTTCAGCGTGAAGATCGACGACGACAGGCCCGCGCCCACCGCGTTGTGCCATTCGATGGCCTCATCGAGCGAGCTGTAGCGCACCACGTAGAGGATGGGCGCGAAGGTCTCGCGCAGCACCGGGCCGTCGTGCGTCTTCAGCTCGACCAGCGCGGGGCGCACGTAGTACGCGTCCTTGGTGCCGAGGCCTTCGACGCGCTGGCCGCCGTGCACCGTGGCGCCGGCCTCACGGCTTTCGCCGAGCGCCTTCTGCATGCCGTCGAAGGCTGCGCGGTCGATCAACGGGCCGACCAGCGTGCCGGCCTCGCGCGGATCGCCCACCTGCACGTTGCCATAAACCTTCGCAAGCTTGGGCACCAGCGCGTCGTACACGCTGTCGTGCACGAACAGGCGGCGCAGCGTGGTGCAGCGCTGGCCGGCCGTGCCCATGGCAGCGAACGCGATGCCGCGCAGCGTGAGGTCGAGGTCGGCCGAGGGCGTGACGATGGCCGCGTTGTTGCCGCCGAGTTCGAGAATCGCGCGGGCGAAGCGCGCGGCCAGCTTCGGTCCCACCTGGCGGCCCATTGCCGTCGAGCCGGTGGCCGAGAGGATCGGCACGCGATGGTCATCGACCAGCACCTCGCCGATGTCACGCTGGCCCAGCAGCAGGCCGAGCAGGCCCTCGGGCGCATCGCCGAAGCGCGCGACGGCGCGCTGCGCGATGGCATGCACGGCCAGTGCGGTCAGCGGCGTCTTCTCGGAAGGCTTCCACACCACCGAGTCGCCGCACACCAGCGCCAGCGCCGCGTTCCACGACCACACGGCCACCGGGAAGTTGAAGGCCGAGATCACGCCGCACACGCCCAGCGGATGCCAGGTTTCCATCATGCGGTGCTCGGCGCGCTCGGTGGCCAGCGTGAGGCCGTAGAGCTGGCGCGAGAGACCGACCGCGAAGTCGCAGATGTCGATCATTTCCTGCACTTCGCCCGCACCTTCGGACGGAATCTTGCCGGCCTCGAGCGTGACGAGGCGGCCGAGGTCGGCCTTGGCGGCGCGCAACTCTTCGCCGAGCAGGCGCACCAGCTCGCCGCGGCGCGGGGCCGGCACGCTGCGCCAGGCCTTGAAGGCTTCGTGCGCGTGGCCGATGGCAGCGGTGGCCTCGGCCGGCGTGGTCTGTGGCACCTGTGCGATGACCTCGCCGCTGACCGGCGAGCGCACCGTCAGCGTGCCCCCGGTGTGGGCCTCGGGGGGCACGCCCAGGCGCTGCAGCAGCTGCTCGACTTCGGTGGCGACGGAGGGGGAGGTGTTGGCTTCGGACATGGACGCGCTCCGGGAAGGAGGAGAAAGGAGGACCCGGCCAATATCTGCGAATCCCGCGCGCTTGCCTAGTGAAAATATGGAAGGACCTGATGCGTTTCAGGAATGAACTCGCACGGTTCATGTGCGGCTGGCGCACCAACCGGGCGGCCGCCATCACCCACAGCACCACCAGCACGCCGTTGCTCGCGGCGAACAGCACCAGCCGGTGGATCACGTGGTTGTAGGTCAGGTGCACCACGCTGTGCAGCGCGCGCAGGCCGACGTACGCCCAAGCCAGCCAGATCGCCGTGGGCGTGGGCAGCACCGCTACATAGAAGAGCAGGCACACCACATAGAACAGCACCGGCAGCTCCAGCAGGTTCATGTAGTTGCGATTCGGGATGCGCACGGCGTCGGGCACGGCCGCCGATTCGCCCAGCTTGAAATCGATGCCCCGGACCTCGCGGCGCCGCACGGCACGATGCGCACGATGGGGATGAGCAGCAGCACCAGGCCAGTGAGGCCGGCGAGGGCGAATACGGGGTAGAGGATCGAGGGGTTGTTCATGAATGGGACTCCTCGCGCGGACACGAGGAAAGCTGAAATTTCCGCTCGATATGATGCCCGCGACGCCTCAGCGTCAAGAACTAAAAAAGGGAGTAACAGTGACGACAGAAGCAATCTCGGTCGGTCGAATCCAGCATTCGGCACCGACCTTCATGCTCTATGGGCGCATCGCCGCAGCACCCATAGGCAAAGTTGGCAAGCCGCATCCAAGCTTGCACATTTCGCTCATCATTGACGACGCATACAACGGCATCACCGTCATTGACGGGCAACCCTCGCCGCGCTTCTCAAAAGCGTGATGGGCTACGTTCCCGAGCTCAGAGTCGCGGGCTACCAGACGCCCGGCTGGGAAGAGCCCATGCCGCTGCACTTCTTCAAAGGTGAGGCGATCCGATGAAGCCCGGCTGGCGTCTCGGGCTGAATGTTGCCGCCTGGACCGTGGCGATCCCGATCCTGGGGATCATCGGCTCGGTGCTTGGCAAGACGATGTTCCGCTCGGGCGAAGCCGAAGTGATCATGGCCCACGCCATAGAGGTGGTGCTCGTTCTGTGGGCGGCCGTCATTTATTGGCGCTGCGTTCCTTCGACACCGAGCGTGCTGCGGCGCGCGATCTACCTTGCGCTTTTTGCGGCGACGATGCTTGTCGTGGGCTACTTCGCACTGGGCGCGGCCGTCATGGTCGTCGTCTTGCTCTTCGGCCTCTGACTTCAGGCCGGAGCCTCGGGCAGGCTGATGCGCTGCCCAGCTGGCGAGCTTGCCAGGCTCTGCGCCGGCCTCCTCAACGTCGCATCGAACGGATTGATCTTCGGCCCGATGGCCGCTGCCTCTCGCTTGAGCAACTCGACCACGGTCGGCATCCGGTCCGCATTGAGACGGTCGGCGATCGTGCCCACGCTCAATGCCGCCACCGCGCGCCCTTCGCGGTCGAGGATCGGCACCGCCACGCCCGCCATGCCTTCGAGCAGCCCGGTGTTGCGCCCGGCATAACCCGCCTGGCGCACGCGCTCGATCTCGGTGCGCAGGTACACCTCGTCGTACACGCCGTACTCGCGCACGCGCGACAGGTTGAAGCGGATCACTTCCTCGCGCTCGGCCTCGGGCAGGAAGGCCAGGATCGCCAGCGCGCCCTGCCCCACACCCAGCGCGATGCGCCCGCCGATGTCGCCGGTGAACGAGCGGATCGGGAACGGCCCTTCGCTGCGGTCCAAGCAGATGGCGTCGAAGCCGCTGCGCGCCAATAAGAAGATGCTGTCGCCCAGGCTCGCGCACAGGCGCAGCAGCACGGGCCGGCAGATGGAGCGCAGGTCGCCCGGGTTGCCCGCGCTCGCTGCGAGCGCGAAGAAATCGATGCTCAACCGATAGAGCTTGCTGCGCTCGTCCTGCTCGACCATGCCTTCGGCCATGAGCGACTGCAGCAAACGGTGCGTGGTGGCCTGCGTGAGGCCCACGGAACGTGCGATCTGGGTCACGCGACCGCCCTCGCCCTGCACCGCGCCGAGCGCGCGGATCACCGAGAAGACGCGCGGCACGCCGCCGCTGGCCGCCGATGGGGTTTCCATACCTTGCTCCTGTGGAATTCAATCTATCTATTAAGACAATCATATTCCATTGAACGGAATAAATTGAATAAAGATTCTGATTAATGGAATACCCGAAGCGAACTGGCGCATTCATTGCAATAGAGTGAATTGAAATCGGCAAGTGGTCCATGGCACGCACCAAGGTGTCGCACGCCCCTTTTGCCACCGACAGAAAGGCTTTCCCATGTCATTCCTCCGGCTCACCGACGTGACCAAGTTCTATGG
The DNA here is from genome assembly GCF_047304235.1 of Variovorax sp. Varisp36. Lineage (NCBI taxonomy): Bacteria > Pseudomonadati > Pseudomonadota > Betaproteobacteria > Burkholderiales > Comamonadaceae > Variovorax > Variovorax sp. Varisp36. The sequence goes on along the minus strand of NZ_JBGLYU010000003.1, from coordinate 65,714 downwards.
CTCCGCCCGCGCGGTGTCGGCCATGAACCTCACGGTAGAAAAGGGCGAGTTCGTCTCGCTGCTCGGCCCTTCGGGCTGCGGCAAGACCACCACGCTGCAGATGATTGCGGGCTTCGAGGCGGTGAGCAGCGGCCGCATCGAGCTCGCGGGCAAGGACATCACGCATGCCAAGGCCAACACGCGCGGGCTGGGCATCGTGTTCCAGACCTATGCCCTGTTTCCGCACATGACGGTGGCCGACAACGTGAGCTTCGGCCTCGAGATGCGCAAGATGCCCAAGGCCGAGCGCGCCGAACGCGTGAAGCAGGCGCTGGCGCTGGTGCACCTCGAAGCGCATGCCACGCGCTATCCGCGCGAACTCTCGGGCGGCCAGCGGCAGCGCGTGGCGCTGTCGCGCGCGCTGGTGATCGAGCCGCCGGTGCTGCTGCTCGACGAGCCGCTGTCCAACCTCGACGCCAAGCTGCGCGAGGAGATGCAGTTCGAGCTGCGGCAGATCCAGCGCAAGGTCGGCACCACCACGGTGATGGTCACGCACGACCAGAGCGAGGCCATGTCGATCAGCGACCGCGTGGTGGTGATGGAAGGCGGCTGCGCCACGCAGATCGACCATCCGCAGCGCGTGTACGAACACCCGAGCACGCGCTTCATCTCCACCTTTGTCGGCAAGGCCAACCTGCTCGATTGCCGCGTGTCCGGCAGCGGCGCCGCGCGCACCTGCGTCGAAGTCGGCGCGCTCTCGCTCGACGTGGACGACACGGGCTTCGGCGTCGACACGGCCGCGCTGCTGAGCGTGCGGCCCGAGAAGCTGCAACTCGTGCCGACGAGCCGGGGCCGGCTCGACGGCGAGGTGCAGGAACGCTTCTTCCTCGGCAGTCAGTGGCTCTACCGCGTGGCCACGCCCATCGGCGACCTCACGGTGCTGAGCCCCAACGATGGGCGCGATGCGCTCGAAGAAGGCGCCCGCACCGGCATCGACTGGCCGGCGCACTGCATGCGGCTGCTGCCCGCGGACGCCACCGCGAAGGCCGTGATGGCATGAGCACCTTGCAGAACAAGGCCACGCCCTGGTGGCTCTCCGGCCCCGCGCTACTGCTGTTCAGCGCGCTGCTGCTGGTGCCGCTCGCACTCACGGCCGTGCTGTCGTTCAACGTGTACGACCCGGCCACCGGCCCGAAGTCCGGCGAGTTCACGCTGGCGCACTACGCGCTGGTGTTCTCCGACTCGTACTACCTCGGCATCTTCTGGCGCACCTTCTGGATCTCGGGCCTGGTCACGCTGATCTGCGTGCTCGTCGGCGCGCCCGAGGCCTACGTGCTGAGCCGCATGCGCAACCCGTGGCGCTCGGTGCTGCTGCTGGTGGTGCTCGCACCGCTGCTCGTGTCGGTGGTGGTGCGCGCCTTCGGCTGGAGCATGCTGCTCGGGCCCGAGGGCGCGGTGAACGCGCTGCTGCAATTGCTGGGCGTCGGGCCCGTGAAGATCCTCTACACCAACACGGCTGTGATCATCGCGCTGGTGCACGTGATGCTGCCCTTCATGGTGATCCCGGTGTGGACCTCGCTGCAAAAGCTCGACCCCGGCGTGGAGAACGCGGCGCTCTCGCTCAATGCCACGCCCCTCACCACGCTGCGGCGCATCGTGCTGCCGCAGGTGATGCCGGGCATTCTCTCGGGCAGCCTGATCGTGTTCGGCCTGGCCGCGAGTTCGTTCGCGATTCCCGGCTTGCTCGGCGGGCGCCGGCTGAAGATGGTCGCGACCATCGTCTACGACGAATACCTGAGCGAACTCAACTGGCCGCTGGGCGCGGCCGTGGCGCTGGTGCTGCTGGTGGCCAACCTCGTGGTCATGCTCAGCTACAACCGCCTGGTCGAAGGCCGCTACAAGAAGGCATTGGGATGAAAAGAAACGGCCCCATCGCCCTCGCGTTCAACGCGCTCGTCATCACCTTCATGCTGGCGCCGCTGGTGATCGTGTGCATCGTGGCGTTCACGCCGGAGAACACGCTGACCATTCCGACCACCAGCTTCTCGCTGCGCTGGTTCAAGGCGGTGTTCGCGCACCCCGACTTCATGCAGTCGTTCTGGAACAGCCTGTGGCTCGCACTGAGCTCGGCCACCATCGCCACGCTGCTCGCAGTGCCGGCCGGCATGGCGATCACGCGCTACGCATTTCCGGGGCGCGACTTCCTCAACGGCCTGTTCCTCTCGCCGCTGATCGTGCCGCACCTGGTGCTGGGCGTGGCGCTGCTGCGGCTGTTCGCGCTGGTCGGCGGCACGGGCAGCTTCGGCTGGCTGGTGATGGCGCATGCGCTCATCGTCACGCCCTACACGCTGCGGCTGGTGGTGGCGGCGCTGGTGGGCTTCGACCGCAGCGCCGAGCAGGCCGCGCTGTCGCTGGGCGCGAGCCAGGCCACGGTGTTCCGCCGCATCACGCTGCCGATGATCCTGCCGGGTGTCACGGGCGGCTGGATGCTGTCGTTCATCAACAGTTTTGACGAAGTGACGATGTCGATCTTCGTGACCGCACCGAGCACGGTGACGCTGCCGGTGCGCATGTACATGTACGCGACCGAGTCGATCGATCCGCTGATGGCCGCGGTGTCAGCGCTGATGGTGGCCGTCACGGCCTTCGCAATGGTGCTGCTCGACCGTGTCTACGGACTCGACCGCGTGCTGGTGGGGCGCAGATAGATGACCATGACTGCACACGCCCTGCTTCACCGCGTGGCCGAGAAAAGCGGGCGCGAAGCCGTGCCCTTCACCCTCGATGGCGCGCCCGCGAGCGCGCTGGCCGGCGACACCGTGCTGACTGCCGTGCTCACGCAATGCGACCAGCTGCGGCGCAACGAATTCAGCGGCCTTCCGCGCGCGGGCTTCTGCATGATGGGCGCCTGCCAGGACTGCTGGATTGCCACGGACGAAGGCGAGCGGCTGCGCGCCTGCTCGACCTTCATCGCGCCGGGCATGGCGCTGGTCACCGGAAAGAACGGCGCATGACGAAGGCAGACGCAATCCGCCCCGTGATCGTCGGCGCCGGCCCGGCCGGTGTGCGCGCCGCGCAGACACTGGTGGCGCATGGCCTGCGGCCCGTGGTGATCGACGAGGCGCCGCGCGCCGGCGGGCAGATCTACCGCCGCCCGCCCGCCGGCCTCGCGCAGCGCACGGCGCGAACGCTCTATGGCTTCGAGTCGACGCGCGCCGATGCCGTGCACGCGGCCTTCGACGCGCTGCAGGGCCGCATCGAGCATCTGGGCGACAGCCTGGTGTGGAACGCCCAGGACCATCGGCTCGACGTGATGCACAACCCCACGCGCAGCAACCGCCGCGTGCCCTACAGCCACCTGATCGCGGCGACGGGCGCCACCGACCGCGTGCTGCCGGTGCCGGGCTGGACGCTGCCCGGCGTCTACACGCTGGGCGGCGCGCAAGTGGCGCTCAAGTTCCAGGGCTGCGCCATCGGGCAGCGCGTGGTGTTCATGGGAACGGGGCCATTGCTGTACCTCGTGGCTTATCAATATGCGAAGGCCGGCGTGAAGGTGGCCGCGGTGCTCGACACCGCGCGCCTTGCCGACCAGCTCGCGGCCACACCCGCGATGCTGACCCAGCCCGCGGTGTTCGCGAAGGGCGTGTACTACGTCGGCTGGCTGCGCGCGCACGGCGTGGCCTTGCACAGCGGCGTGCGTCCGTTGCGCGTGCTCGGCGACGAACAGCAAAGCCGCGTGACCGGCGTGGCCTGGCAGGACGGTGCCGAAGAACGCACGCTGGCCTGCGACGCCGTCGGCTTCGGCTACGCGCTGCGCTCCGAAACACAGCTGGCCGACCTGCTGGGCTGCCGCTTCGACTACGTGCCGCTGCACCGCGCGCACCTGCCGGTGCGCGATGCGGCTGGGCGCTCCAGCGTCGAGGGCGTGTACCTCGCGGGCGACGGCGCCGGCATCATGGGCGCGGACGCGGCCGAGTGGGCGGGCGAACGAGCGGCGCTGGCGCTGCTGGCGGACAACGGCGTGGCGGTCGATACGGCACGCGCAGCCGAACTCGAACGCAGGCTGCACAAGCTCGCTGGCTTCCGCCGGGGCCTCGAACGCGCCTTCCCGGTACCGCAGGACTGGGCCGCGCATGCGCCCGACGAGCTCGTGATCTGCCGCTGCGAAAACGTCACGGCGGGCACCTTGCGCCAGACCGTCGCCACGGCCGGTGCCGACGAGCTGAACCGGCTCAAGGCCCTGTCGCGCGTCGGCATGGGCCGCTGCCAGGGCCGCATGTGCGGCGTGGCCGCGGCCGAGATCCTCGCGCATGCGACGCAGCAGCCGCTGCAGCAGGTCGGCCGCCTGCGCGGGCAGGCGCCGATCAAGCCGATCCCGATCCGGCTCGTGCCCGCCGAGGGGGCCGACGCATGAGCGCCGCGCCGGGCCGCACCAAGCAAGCGCGCACCGCAGCGCGAAGCGCGGAGGTTATTGAATGAGCTCGATCAAGAAGTTGCAAACCGACGTCGCCATCATCGGTGGCGGCATCGTCGGCTCCTCCGCCGCGCTGGCCTTGCGCCGCATGGGCGCCAGCGTGGTGCTTCTCGAGCGCGACCTCTGCGGCTCGCGCTCCAGCGGCGTGAACTTCGGCGGCGTGCGCCGGCAGGGCCGCTCCCTGAGCCAGTTGCCGCTGACGCAGCGCGCGCACCGCATCTGGGGCCGGCTGCCCGAGCTGCTGGGCACCGACGGCGAATACGTCCGCTCGGGCCATTTCAAGATCGCGCGCAGCGAAGCCGACATGGCCTCGCTGGAGCGCTATCGCGCGATGAGCAGCGACTTCGACCTGGGCCTCGAACTGATCTCCGCCACGCGCCTGCGGCAGCAATGCCCCTGGCTCGGCACCCGCGCCGTGGGCGGCTCGCTGTGCGCGGAAGACGGGCAGGCCAATCCGCGTCTCGTGTCGCCGGCCTTCGCGCTGGCGGCGCAGCGCGCGGGTGCGCTGGTCTTCGAGCGGCACAAGGTCGACGAGGTCGCGCACGACGGCGCCACGTTCATGGTGCGCAGCGGCAACGCGCTCGAAGTGCAGGCGCCCCTGCTGCTCAACTGCGCGGGCGCATGGGCCGGCGCCATCGCGGCGCAGTTCGGCGAGAAGCCGCCGATGTTCTCGCGCAGCCCCATGATGGCAGTGACCGAGCCGGTGCCGCACTTCATGCAATGGAGCCTCGGCGTGGAAGGCGGCGGCATCTACTGCCGGCAGGTGGCTCGCGGCAACCTCGTGATGGGCGGCGGCACGGGCATCACGCTCGATGCCGAACGCGCTCGCGCCGAAAGCGACGCCATCGCCGTGCTCGCGCGGCAGGCCGTCGAGCTGCTGCCCGCGCTGCGCCACGCGCACATCATCCGCACCTGGGGCGGCACCGAAGGCTACCTGCCCGACCGCGAACCAGTGCTCGGACCGAGCCGCACCACACCGGGGCTGTTCCACGGCTTCGGCTTCGCGGGTGCGGGCTTCCAGATCGGCCCGGCCGCCGGCGAAGTGCTGGCCGATCTGGCGCGCGACGGCCGCAGCGACACGCCCATCGACGCCTTCGCCATCGAGCGCTTCGACGAAGAACCCGTTTCCCCATCCCTCGCCGCTTCCCCCACCTGAACTGATTGGAGAGCATCACCATGTCCCGCACCGCCAAGTCCCCCTTCCTCCTCGCCGCGCTGCTCGCAGCCGCGGGCATCGCCAGCGCGCAGACCAAGACCATCTACATCGGCATGAACGGCGGCACCATGGAGAAGGCGTACACGCAGTACGTGTTCCCCGCCTTCGAGAAGGCCTACGGCGCGAAGGTGGTGGTGGTGCCCGGCACCTCCTCCGACATCCTCGCGAAGGCGCAGGCCAACAAGGACAAGCCGCAGATGCACGTGATGTTCCTGGACGACGGCATCATGGTGCGCGCCATCGGCATGGGCCTGTGCCAGAAGCAGAAGCCCAGCCAGTCCCTCAGCGAGATCTACCCGGCCGCGCGCTTCAAGGACGACATGGCCAGCGGCGTGAGCCTGGGCATGACCGGCCTCGCCTACAACGCCAAGATGTTCAAGGAAAAGGGCTGGGCGCCGCCCACCTCGTGGATGGACCTGGCCGACCCGAAGTACAAGGGCAAGGTGGTGTTCCAGTCGATGTCGTCCTCGTCCTTCGGGCTGCACGGCTTCCTGATGTTCAACCGCATCCAGGGCGGCAACGACAAGAACGTGGAGCCCGGCTTCAAGGCCTGGCCCACCACGATCGGGCCGAACGTGCTGGAGTACATCCCCAGTTCGGCCAAGCTCTCGGAGATGGTGCAGACCGGCGAAGCGGCGATCTTCCCGCTCACGCCCACGGCCGTGGCCGCGCTCAAGACCAAGGGCATTCCGGTCGAGTACGCACCGCCCAAGGAAGGCGCCGTGGTGCTCATGGTCGGCCAGTGCGTGATCGCCAACAACAGCGAGCCCGAGCTGTCGCAGAAGCTCGCCGAGTTTTTGCTGAGCCCCGTGGCTCAGGCCAACGTGCTGCAGTACGGCGCGCAGATCCCGACCAACCCCAAGGCCCCGGCCGTGGGCGAAGGCGCGGCGCAGGTGGCGGACATCAACAAGTGGATGAAGACCGCCGTCACCATCGACTGGGAAAGCATCAACGCGAACCGGCCGGCGTGGAACGCGCGCTGGAACAAGACCATCGAGCGTTGATGCGACACGCCGCGGCGTTCGTACACCGCGGCGCGCCCGGCCTCAGCTCTTCACGAATGCCAGCAGGTCGGGGTTGATCACGTCCGCATGCGTGGACAGCATGCCGTGGGGGTAGCCCTCGTAGCTCTTCAGCGTGCCGCGCTTGAGCAGCTTGGCCGCGAGCGGCCCCGAATTCGCATAGGGCACGACCTGATCGTCGGTGCCGTGCATCACGAGCACCGGCACGTCGATCTTCTTCAGGTCTTCGGTGAAGTCGGTCTCGGAGAAGGCCTTGATGCACTCGTAGTGCGCATTGGCCGCGCCCATCATGCCCTGCAGCCACCAGCGGTCGATGAGGCCCTGCGAGACCTTCGCGCCCGGCCGGTTGAAGCCGTAGAACGGGCCGGTGGGTATGTCGATGAAAAACTGCGTGCGGTTGGCCGTGAGCGCGGCCCTGAAGCCGTCGAACACCTCCATCGGCAGGCCGCCGGGGTTGGCCGCTGTCTTGAGCATGATGGGCGGCACGGCGCCCACCAGCACGGCCTTGGCCACGCGGCCCGGTTTGGCGCGCGCCACGTAGCGCGCCACCTCGCCGCCGCCCGTCGAATGGCCGATGTGCACGGCGTCCTTCAGGTCCAGCGCGTCGGTCAGCGCCGCCACGTCCGACGCGTAGGTGTCCATCTCGTGCCCGCCCGCGGTCTGCGAGGAGCGGCCGTGGCCGCGGCGGTCGTGCGCGATCACGCGGTAGCCCTTGCCGATGAAGAACAGCATCTGCGTGTCCCAGTCGTCGGCGCTCAGGGGCCAGCCGTGATGAAAGACGATGGGCTGCGCGTTGCGCGGTCCCCAGTCCTTGTAGAAGATGTTCGTGCCGTCCTTGGTGGTGACAAAGCTCATGGGGGATTCTTTCGTGTGGTCAGCGTGCTTTTGCGCGGCAGCCGCGCTCGAAGTACCGAGGGCGGACACGGTCGCGATGCCGGCCGCGCCGGCCAGAATACGCCGCCGCGAGGCGCCTGTCGCGGGGGTCGTCTTGATGTCGGACATGCTTCTTTCCAGGGCAGGGTTGTTGGGCAGCGAAAGCGGAATTGCCTCGCCGGACAACGCACTGTCGGCTAAACGGCGCGGCAAATCTTGAACAAAATGCCTGCGCCTTTCACGTTGTGACCCTGCGCGCGACCTCAGCGGTTGTCTTCGACGATCCAGCCTGCTGCCTTCTCGGCCATCATCAATGTCGGGCTGTTGGTGTTGCCGCTGGTGATGGTCGGCATCGCGCCGGCATCGACCACGCGCAGGCCCTGCACGCCGCGCACGCGCAGCCGCGAATCGAGCACGGCCATCGGGTCGCTCTCGGCGCCCATCTTCGTGGTGCCGACCGGATGGAAGATGGTGGTGGCGATGTCGCCGGCCAGCCGCGCGAGATCTTCGTCGCTCTGGTACTGCACGCCGGGCTTCCATTCCTGCGGGTTGTACTTGGCCAGTGCGGGCTGCTCGGCGATGCGGCGCGTCACGCGCAGCGAGTCGGCTGCCACCTTGCGGTCTTCGTCGGTGCTCAGGTAGTTGGGCGCGATGGCCGGCGCATCTTCAAAGCGCTTGCTCTTGATGCGCACCGAGCCCCGGCTCGTGGGGTTGAGGTTGCACACGCTCGCGGTGAAGGCCGGAAAGCTGTGCAGCGGATCGCCGAAGGCATCGAGCGACAGCGGCTGCACGTGGTACTGCAGGTTGGGCCATTCGTGCTCGGGCGAGCTGCGCGTGAAGGCGCCCAGCTGCGAGGGCGCCATGCTCATCGGGCCGCTGCGCTTGAGCAGGTATTCGAGGCCGATCTTTGCCTTGCCGACCATCGACGAGGCCATCACGTTGAGCGTGGGCGCGCCGGCGATCTTGTAGACCGCGCGGATCTGCAGGTGATCCTGCAGATTGGCGCCGACGCCAGGGGCATCGAGCACCACGTCGATGCCGTGCTGGCGCAGCAGCTCGGCCGGGCCGACGCCCGAGAGCTGCAGGATCTGCGGCGAGCCGATGGAGCCTGCGCTCAACACAACCTCGCGCGACGCGGTCGCGGTGGTCATCTCGCTGCCGTTCCACACTTCCGCGCCCGTGCAGCGACGCGTGCCGTCGGGCAGCGTCTCGAACAGCAGGCGCGAGACCTGCGCGCCGGTCCAGAGTTCGAAGTTGGGCCGGCCGTAGCAGGTCGGGCGCAGGAAGGCCTTGGCGGTGTTCCAGCGCCAGCCGTTCTTCTGGTTGACCTGGAAGTAGCCCACGCCCTCGTTGCTGCCGCGATTGAAATCGGTGGAGTGCGGCACGCCGGCCTGCACCGCAGCTTCGGCAAAGGCGTCGAGGATGTCCCAGCGCAGGCGCTGCTTCTCCACCCGCCATTCGCCGCCCGCGCCGTGCATCTCGTCGGCGCCGAGGTAGAAGTCCTCGTGCTTCCTGAAGGCCGGCAGCACGTTTTGCCAGCGCCAGCCGTCGTCGCCGGTGAGGTCGGCCCAATGCTCGTAGTCACGCGACTGGCCGCGCATGTAGATCATGCCGTTGATGCTGGAGCAGCCGCCCAGCGTCTTGCCACGCGGGTAGCGCAGCACGCGGCCGTTGAGGCCGGCGTCGGGCTCGGTGCTGTAGAGCCAGTCGGTGCGCGGGTTGCCGATGCAGTAGAGGTAGCCGACCGGAATGTGGATCCAGTGGTAGTCGTCCTTGCGGCCGGCCTCGATGAGCAGCACGCGCTTGCTCTTGTCGGCACTGAGCCGGTTCGCCATGAGCGAGCCGGCAGTGCCGGCGCCGATGATGATGTAGTCGAAGGTGGTGTCGCTCAATTGGTTGTCTCCTTCTGCTCGTTCTTATTTGCCCACGGCGCCCCACCGCGCCGTTGCCATTTGCCAGTACCAGTGCTCCCGCGGAACCGGCTCCGCCGGGCCGCCGGGAGCGCCCCCTTGAGGGGGGATGCGAGCGACACGAAGTGCGCGAGAGTCGGGGGTGAGCCTATTTTGCCGTCGGCATCACGAACTCGGCGCCCTTGCCGATGCTCTCGGGCCAGCGCTGCATGATCGACTTCTGCTTGGTGTAGAAGCGCACGCCCTCTTCGCCATAGGCGTGCATGTCGCCGAACAGCGAGCGCTTCCAGCCGCCGAAGCCGTGCCAGGCCATCGGCACCGGGATCGGCACGTTGATGCCCACCATGCCCACCTGGATGCGGCGGCCGAACTCGCGCGCCACGTTGCCGTCGCGGGTGAAGCAGCTCACACCGTTGCCGAACTCGTGCGCGTTGATCAGGTCGACCGCGTCCTTGAAGTTGGCCACGCGCACGCAGCCGAGCACCGGGCCGAAGATCTCTTCCTTGTAGATGCGCATCTCGGGGGTGACGTGGTCGAACAGCGTGCCGCCCATCCAGAAGCCATCGCCGCAGCCTGCGCCTGCCTTGTTGCCGTCGAACTCGCGGCCGTCGACCAGCAGCTTCGCGCCTTCCTTCTGGCCCAGATCGATGTAGCCAGTGATGCGCTCATGCGCGGCGCGCGTGACGATCGGGCCCATCTCGGCCGCGAGGTTCTCGCCATCGAGCACCTTCAGCGTCTTCGTGCGCTCGATCAGCTTGGGCAGCAGCTTGTCCGCCACGTCGCCCACCAGCACCGCCACCGAGATGGCCATGCAGCGCTCGCCGGCCGAGCCGTAGCCCGCGCCGATCAGCGCGTCCACCGCCTGGTCGATGTCGGCGTCGGGCATGACCACCATGTGGTTCTTCGCGCCGCCCAGGGCCTGCACGCGCTTGCCGTGGCGGGCGCCGGTCTCGTAGATGTAGTTGGCAATCGGCGTGGAGCCCACGAAGCTGATGGCCTTGACGTCGGGGTGCTCGAGCAGCGCATCCACCGCCGCCTTGTCGCCCTGCACGACGTTGAACACGCCGTCGGGCAGGCCGGCTTCCTTCAGCAGCTCGGCCATGCGCAGCGATGCGCTCGGGTCGGTCGGGCTGGGCTTGAGCACGAAGGTGTTGCCGGCGGCAATCGCCACCGGGAACATCCACATCGGCACCATCACCGGGAAGTTGAAGGGCGTGATGCCGGCGACCACGCCCAGCGGCTGGCGCAGCGTCCAGTTGTCGATGCCGGTGCTCACCTGGTCGGTGAAGTCGCCCTTGAGCAGCTGCGGAATGCCGCAGGCGAACTCGACGATGTCGATGCCGCGCGAGACCTCGCCCTGCGCGTCGGTAAACACCTTGCCGTGCTCGGCGGTGATGAGGTGGGCCAGCTCGTCCTTGTGCTCGTTGAGCAGTTGCAGGAACTTGAACATGACGCGCGCGCGGCGGATCGGCGGCGTGTCGGCCCAGGCCGGGAAGGCGGCCTGCGCGGCGGCCACGGCAGCCGAGACCTGCGCGGCGTCGGCCAGGCCGACCTTGCCGGTCACGGCGCCGGTGGCGGGGTTGGTCACGTCCTGGCTGCGGCCGGAGGTGTTGGCGGCGGGCTTGCCGCCGATGAAATGATCGATGGAGGTGGGCATGGAGAAGGCTTTCGCTGACGCAGAAGAATGAGGGGGTGCGGCCAGTTTAGGCAGCACCTCGGCGCGCGCCTAGACGCGAAGCTTGAACTTATTGTTCATCCTGCTGAACAATGGATACATGAAACCCCAAAATATCGAAGCGCTCTGGACGCACCTGCACTGGCTGACGGTGCTCGCGCAGCAGGGCAGCTTCACGGCGGCGGCGCTGCGCCTGGGCGTGAGCAAGGCCGCCATGAGCCAGCGCATCGCCGAGCTGGAGCGCGCGGCCGGTGCGCCATTGGTGCAGCGCACCACGCGCAGCGTGCGGCTCACCGAGGCCGGCCAGCGGCTGGTGGAAGACATGCGCGGCCCCTTCGAGCAGATCGCCCACAGCTTCGCCGGCGTGCGCGACCTCGCGGGCGTGCCGCGCGGGCTGGTGCGGGTGACGGCGCCGGTGGCCTTCGCGCGCCAGCAGCTGGTGCCCCGGCTGGCTGACTTCCTGCGCGCGCAGCCCGAGGTGCGCATCGAGCTCGACCTGTCGGACCGGCTCAGCTCGCTCGCGATGGAAGGCTTCGATCTGGCCATCCGCCACACGGCCGCGCCGCCGGACACGCACGTGGCCTGGACGCTGTGCGAGACCCGCTCGGTGCTGGTGGCCAGCCGCGCCTACCTGCGCCGCCGCGGCACGCCGCGCGAGCCGCAGGCGCTGGCCGGCCACGACTGCCTGCACTACCCGCGTGCGCAGGAAACGCCGACCTGGCATTTCGAGGCCCGCACGCCGCAGAAGGGCAAGGCCGCGGCGCCGCGCATCACGGTGCCGGTCTCGGGACCGCTGGTCGCCAACAACAGCGAGGCGCTGCGCGACGCCGCCCTCGGCGGCCTGGGCATCGCGCTGGTGCCGGACTTCAGCGCCCAATCGGCGCTGCAGTCGGGCAAGCTGCAGCAGGTGCTGCCGCAATGGCGTTCGGTGGGCGCGTTCGGCGAGCGGCTGTATGCCATCCGGCCCTATGCCACGCACGTGCCGCAGGCGGTGACGGCCTTCGTGGCGTGGCTGCGCGAGGCGCTGGCGGCGGGCTTCGCGGCATGAGCGGGCCGCGGCCGGGCCGGAGGCCGGCGCGAATCGTGAAAAAGGAAACCGAAAAACGGCGTCGCGCCCTACGCAAACGAGGGGTCTGCGACACACAGCGCACGGATGCACCCGGTTACGATGCGCGCATCCAGCCCTGCACCTGTTAACTTTCCCTCTCATCCGCCCTATGTCCCCTGCCACATCGCCTGCCGACGCTCCCGCCGCCGACAGCGCGCGGCCCCGCGTCGGGCGGCGGGAGCAGGACGGCCGCCAATGGACGGTGGCCAGCGGCTGCTGGACCACGCTGGCAATGTCATCCAAGCCGGCCTGGCAGGCACTGGCGAAAGACCTGGCAGCCGCCCCGCCCGCGGACGACCGCGCCTGGGACCTGCGCCCCATCGAACAGCTCGACCACATCGGCGCGCAGCTGCTGTGGGAGCACTGGCACCACCAATGGCCCGCGACGCTCGAGATGTCGCCGCAGCACAAGGCAGTGCTCGACCAGGTGGCGCAGTACACCGTGCCGACGCCGGCCGAACCCGGGCCTTCGCTGAACGACCGCGTCCGCGCGTTCACGCACCTCGGGCCGCGCGCGATGTTCGTCATGCGCGACCTGACGGAACTCATTGGCCAGCTCGCGCTCGACATCGGCAAGCTGATCCGCGCGCCGCACCGCGGGCCGTGGCGCGATTTCTCGGGGCACCTCTACCAGTTCGGCGCCACGGCGCTGCACATCACGGCGCTGGTCGGGCTGCTGATCGGCGTGGTGCTGGCCTACCTGATCTCGCAGCAGCTGCGCCAATATGGCGCAGAGACTTTCGTGGTGAACATCCTCGGGCTGTCGCTGGTGCGCGAGCTCGGGCCGGTGCTGGCGGCCGTGCTGATCGCCGGGCGCTCGGGTTCGGCCATCACGGCGCAGATCGGCGTGATGCGCGTGACGGAAGAGCTCGACGCGATGCGCGTGATGGGCATTCCGCACGGCTTTCGCCTCGTGATGCCGCGCGTGCTGGCACTGGCCATCGCCATGCCGCTGATCAGCCTGTGGACCTCGATGGCCGCGCTGGCAGGCGGCATGCTGGCGGCCGACGCGGCGCTGGACATCTCGCCGGCCTACTTTCTCTCGGCGTTGCCGCGCGCGGTGCCGATCTCGAACCTCTGGCTGGCCACGGCCAAGTCGGCGGTGTTCGGCATCCTGATCGCGCTGATCGGCTGCTACTTCGGCATGAAGGTCAAGCCCAACACCGAAAGCCTCGGGCGCGGCACCACTTCGTCGGTGGTCACCTCGATCACCGCGGTGATCCTGGTCGATGCATTGTTCGCCGTGCTCTTCAAGGGCATCGGCTTCCGTGCGTGAGGGCGTGAAACCATGAGCATGCCCGTGCGCCCCGACACCGACACCACCGTGGTGGACATCCGTGGCCTGTGGACGGCGTTCCAGAGCGCCGATGGCGAACAGGTGGTGCACCGCGACCTGCAGCTGCACATCGACCGCGGCGAGGTGCTCTCGCTGGTCGGCGGCTCGGGCACGGGCAAGACGGTGCTGCTGCGCCAGATCCTCGGGCTCGAAAAACCCACGCGCGGCCATGTCGAGGTGCTGGGCCAGGAGCCCGGCGAGCTCAGCGCCTCGGGCGCGGCCAACGTGGGCATGCTGTTCCAGCACGGCGCGCTGTTCTCGGCCTTCAGCGTGCTGGAGAACATCGCCTTTCCGCTGCGCGAGCTGAAGCTGCTGCCCGACGAGCTGATCCGCCACGCGGCGCTGGTGAAGCTGCAGATGGTGGGCCTGGGTCCGCAGCATGCGAACAAGAGCCCGGCGGACCTGTCGGGCGGCATGATCAAGCGCGTGGCGCTGGCGCGCGCGCTCATCATGGACCCGCCGCTGCTGCTGCTCGACGAGCCCACGGCCGGCCTCGACCCCGAGGCGTCGGACAGCTTCTGCGACCTGCTGCGCGGCCTGCACCGCGAGCTGGGCCTCACGGTGGTGATGGTCACGCACGATCTGGACACGCTGTTCGACCTGAGCACCCGCATCGCGGTGCTGGCCGACCAGAAGGTGATCGTCACCGGCACGGCGCGCGAGGTCATCGCGTATCCGCACCCCTTCATCCACGAATACTTTCTCGGCGGGCGCGGCCAGCGCGCCCTGGAGGCGCTGCACGACAAGCCCGCCGATGCACCATCGCAGCCCGCCAGCGCGGGCGAACGCTGAAAGGCAGACACACCATGGAAAACAAGGCCCACGCCCTCGCCGCCGGCGCCTTCGTGCTCGGCCTGATCGCCGCGCTCGTCGCGCTGGTGATCTGGTTCACGCGCGACAACACCGTGCGCAACATCTACGAACTCTCCACGCGCGACGCCGTGAGCGGCCTGCAGCCGCAGGCGACGGTGCGCTACCGCGGCATCGCGGTGGGCAAGGTGACGTCGATCGACTTCGACCCCAAGGTCAAGGGCAATGTGCGCGTGCGCATCTCGGTCGACGAGCGGGTGCCGCTCACCACCTCCAGCTTCGCCACGCTGAGCTACCAGGGCGTGACCGGCCTGGCCTTCATCGCGCTGGACGACAAGGGCGAGTCGAACGTGGCACTGAAGCCGGACGACGACAACCCGCCGCGCATCCCGCTCAAGCCGTCGATACTGGCGCAGCTGCAGGACCGCGGCGAAGCCATCATCAACCAGGTCGAGGAAGTGACGAAGCGCGCCAACACGCTGCTGAGCGACCCCAACCAGAAGCGTGCGGCCGACGCGCTGGAGAGCATCGCGGCCGCCTCGGCCAGCGCCAACACGCTGCTGAAGACGCTGGACAACACGGTGAAGACCGGCCTGAACCCTGCGCTGACCAAACTGCCGGACACGATGGCCTCGGTGAAGAAGGCGGCCGGCGACGTCTCGCGCGTGGCCAACAACTTCAACACCACCGTGGGCCGGCTGAACGCACCCGAAGGCCCCGTCGAACGGCTGAGCGAGGGCACCAAGGCGCTGGCGCAGGCGGTCGATTCGTTCAACGCGGCCACACTGCCGCGCGTGAACCGCGTAGCCGACGACACCTCGCACGCCGTGCGCCGGCTGGGCCGCGCGGCAGACAGCATCAACGACAACCCGCAATCGCTGCTGTTCGGCAACGGCGGCGCGGCCGCGGGTCCGGGCGAACCGGGTTTCAGCGCGCCGGCCGCGACACGGCCCTGATTGAGGGAGGACCATCGACCATGAACGCCATTCGCTCCTTGATGAACCCGGCTGCCGCCGTCCTGGGCTGCGTGCTGCTGGCCGCCGGCTGCGGCGCGCTGCCCGACAAGCCCGCGCGCGCCACGCTCTACGACTTCGGCCCCGGCCTGGCGGCGCCTGCCGCGGCCGCGCCCTCCTCCGCCGCCCCTCTCCCCACGCTGGCGCTGGCCGAGTTCGACAGCAACACGCGCCTGGATGGCACGCAGATCCTCTACCGGCTGGGCTACGCCGACGCCAACGAGCTGCGCCCCTACGGCCAGTCGCGCTGGAGCCTGCCGCCGGCGCAACTGCTGCGCCAGCGGCTCAGCGACACGCTGGCCGAACGCCGCACCGTGCTCGGCCCGGCAGAAAGCGCCACCATCTCGCGCAGCAAGGGCGAGGTGCCAGACATGCTGCGCATCTCGCTCGACGAATTCAGCCAGTACTTCGACTCGGCAAGCGCCAGCGTCGGCCTGGTGCGCCTGCGCGCCACGCTGGTCCGCAGCACGGCCGGCGGCGACCGCGTGCTGGGCCAGCGCGTGTTCACCGTGCGCCGCCCCGCGCCCAGCGCCGACGCGCCCGGCGGCGTGAAGGCACTGATTGCAGCCAGCGATGCCGCGGTGGCCGAGGTGGTGCAGTGGGTGGGGCAGCTGCAGCAGCAATCGCCGCAGGCGCCCCGGTAGTCACAACCTGATGGACGGAGGATCGATCCCATGAACGCGACACGCATCGTCGGCATCCTGCTGATCGTGGGCGGCATTGCCGTCCTGGGCCTCGGCAGCTTCAGCTTCACCAAGGAAACTCATCAGGCCAAGCTGGGCCCGCTGGAGCTCTCGATGAAGGAGAAGCAGACCGTCAACCTCCCGGCCTGGGCCGGCGTGGCCGCCATCGTGGTGGGCGGCGCGCTGGTGCTGCTGGGCGGCAGGAAGGGCTGAACCTTCAGCCCGGGGTGGCCGGCGCGGGGGTGGCGCCCAGCCGCTGCGACACCGTGCCCGCGCAAGCCTTGAGCGCACGGGAAATTTCGCCATCCCACGCGGTATCGAAGATGCCCGCCGGGCCGATGGCGGTCAGGGCCAGCACGATGGCACCGGTGTGGTCGAAGACGGGCGCGGCCATGGCGCTGACACCCTGGATGACCTCGCCGTCGGAACGGCTGATGCCGTGCGTGCGCACTTCCTGCAGCTGGCGCTCGAAATCGCTCCACGACGGCAGAGGCTGCACCGGCGGCATGCCGGCGGGCGGGTTCGGCTCTGCCCCCTTGCGCTGGCCCCGGCGGTGGCGCTCTTCCTCGAGCAGCTGGCGCACCGCGTCGGCATCGAGGTAGGCGGCGAACACCCGGCCCGAAGCCGTGTTGGTCAACGAGAACACCGTGCCGTGCCGCATGTTCACGTGCACCGGCGACGGCGACTCGGCCGTGCGCACGATGGTCGCGCCGCGCGCGCCCCACACGGCCAGCGCCACGGTGTGGCCGGTCTGCTGGGCCAACTGGCCGATCAGCGGGGTGGCGATGTGCACCGGGTCGGCCTGCTGCAGGCTGATGAGGCCCAGTTGCAAGGCGAGCGGGCCAAGCAGATAGTGGCCGCTGGCGCGGTCCTGCTCGATCAGGCCCAGGCGCCCGAAGCTGACCATGTACGGATGCGCCTTGGCGGCCGTCATGTCGGCCTCGCGCGCAAGGTCCTTCAGCGCCATGGGCCGGCCGTGGTGCACCAGCGCGCGCAGCAGCTGGCCGCCGACTTCGATGCTCTGGATGCCGCGCTGGGCGCGGTCGGTGTCATTGGCTGCCATGGCCGGCCTCGCCTTCTGGTCGTTCGTTCATGAAGAAGGGATTAGACATTAACTGATCCGCGGTTTACACTGCGGAAATTCGTTAACCGCGAATTCGTTTGCTTTAAACGAATCCAAGACCCACCCACCGACGGAGACACCCGATGAGCCAAGCCAAGAAATTCGCCAGCCAGGCCGACATGGAAGAGAAAAAGGTCACCTTCAGCCAGATCTCGGAACATGCCTGGGCCTACACCGCCGAGGGCGACCCCAACACCGGCATCGTCATCGGCGACGACTGCGTGCTGGTGGCCGACACCCAGGCCACGCCCGCCATGGCGGCCGACGTGGTGCGCCGCATCCGCGAAGTGACCGACAAGCCCATCAGGTACGTGGTGCTCACGCACTATCACGCGGTGCGCGTGCTGGGCGCAGCGGGTTACGGTGCCGAGCACATCCTGGCCAGCCAGGACACGCGCGACCTGATCGTGGAGCGCGGCGAGCAGGACAAGGCCAGCGAGATCGGCCGCTTCCCGCGCCTGTTCCAGAACGTCGAGACCGTGCCGCCGGGCCTGACCTGGCCCACCATGACCTTCACCGGCAAGATGACGCTGTGGCTCGGCAAGCTCGAAGTGCAACTGATCCAGCTGGGCCGCGGCCACACCAAGGGCGACACCGTCGTCTGGCTGCCGCAGGAGCGCACGCTGCTGTCGGGCGACCTGGTGGAATTCGGCGCCACGCCGTACGCCGGCGACGCCTATTTCAAGGACTGGCCGCAAACGCTGGACAACATCGCCGCACTCAAGCCCGCCGCGCTGGTGCCGGGCCGCGGCGCAGCGCTGACCACGCCGGCCGAGGTGGCCGAGGGCCTGACGGGCACGCGCAACTTCATCTCCGACGTGTACGCCAGCGTGCAGGAGGGCGTGAAGGCCGGGCGCGACCTGAACACGGTCTACAAGGACACGTACGCAAAGCTCAAGCCCAAATACAGCCAGTGGGTGATCTTCGACCACTGCATGCCGTTCGACGTGAGCCGGGCGTACGACGAAGCCTCGGGCCATGCAGACCCGCGCGTGTGGACGGCGCAGCGCGACATCGACATGTGGAAGGCCCTCGAAGGCTGATCCCGCATTGCTCCCTCCCCCCGCTGGGGGAGGGCTGGGGCGGGGGCAGGCAAAGCGCCAGTTTCGAGCGCCGTCGAGCCCCCATCCCGACCTTCCCCCAACGGGGGAAGGAGCAAGGCAAAAGACACGGAGACAACACGTGATCGACTATCAAAGTCTGCGCTTCGACTACCGCCGCCACGCCGACCAGGACGCGGCCACACCCGCCCATCACCCCGTGGTGATCGTCGGCGCCGGCCCCGTCGGCCTCACGCTCGCCATCGACCTCGCGCTGCGGCAGGTGCCCGTGGTGCTGCTGGACAACGACAACACCCTGTCCAGCGGCTCGCGCGCCATCTGCTTCGCCAAGCGCACGCTCGAAGTGTTCGACCGCCTCGGCTGCGGCGACCGCATGGTCGACAAGGGCGTATCGTGGAACGTGGGCAAGGTGTTCTTCCACGACGAGCAGGTCTACCGCTTCGACCTGCTGCCCGAGCCCGGCCACGAGCGCCCGGCCTTCATCAACCTGCAGCAGTACTACGTCGAAGGCTACCTCGTCGAACGCGCGGCCACGCTGCCGCTGATCGACCTGCGCTGGAACAACAAGGTCACCGGCATCGCGCAGCGCGGCGACGGCGCGGTGCTCACCGTGGAGACGCCCGAAGGCAGCTACCAACTGCAGGCCGACCACGTCGCCGCCTGCGACGGCTCGCGCTCCAACCTGCGCCAGCTGCTGGGCCTGGAAGCCAAGGGCCGCGTGTTCCGCGACCGCTTCCTGATCGCCGACATCACGATGGACGCGCACCTGCCGACCGAGCGCCGCTTCTGGTTCGACCCGTCGTTCCATCCGGGCCAGAGCGTGCTGCTGCACAAGCAGGCCGACGGCATGTGGCGCATCGACTTCCAGCTCGGCTGGGACGCCGACCCGGTGGAAGAACGCAAGCCCGAGAACATCACGCCGCGCGTGCGCGCGCTGCTCGACAGCATCGGCTTCGAGGGCGTGCAGTTCCAGATCGGCTGGGCCAGCGTCTACACCTTTGCCTGCCAGCGCATGGAGCACTTCCGCCAAGGCCGCGTGCTGTTCGCTGGCGACTCGGCGCACGGCGTGTCGCCCTTCGGCGCGCGCGGCGCCAACTCGGGCGTGCAGGACGCCGACAACCTCGCCTGGAAGCTCGCGGCCGTGGTGCAGGGCAACGCGCCCGACACGCTGCTCGACAGCTACGCCAGCGAGCGCGAATACGCCGCCGACGAGAACATCCGCAACTCCACCCGTGCCACCGACTTCATCACGCCCAAGAGCGAGGTGAGCCGCCTCTTCCGCGACGCGGTGCTGGAGCTGACGAAGCGCCACGCCTTTGCGCGCACGCTGGTCAACAGCGGACGGCTGTCGGTGGCCACGGTGCTGCGCGATTCGCCTTTGAACACGGCCGATGCCGACACCTTCTCGGGCGCGATGGTGCCAGGCGCCGCGGCGGCCGACGCGCCGGTGGTGCATGCGGACGGCAGCACCGGCTGGCTGCTGCGCGAATGCCACGTCTCGCAATTCACCGCGCTGGTTTTCGGCGAGGGCGAGGCGGCCGAGCGCAGCCTGGGCGAGCTCAAGGCCAGCGACCTGCCGCTGCACGTGGTGCGCGTCGAGGACGGCGCCCGGGGCAGCGAACTCGCCGCGCAGCGCTACGACGCCCGGCCCGGCACCGTGTACCTGCTGCGGCCCGACCAGCATGTGTGCGCGCGCTGGCGCCAGCCCGCGGCGGCGGACATCCGCGCGGCCATCGACCGCGCACTCGCAAAGGCGTGAAGAACACCATGCAGCAACAACACCTGATCACCGCGCCGAACCTCGACGCCCCCGACGATTTCTACGAAGCGCTCATCGAGGCGCACCAGGGGCTCTCGACCGAGGAGAGCCACGCCTTCAACGCGCGCCTCGTACTCGTGCTGGCCAACCACGTCGGTTCGCTGGCCGTGCTGCGCGAAGCCTTCGACGCGGCCCGCGCGGGCTGAGCACCACCGCATTCCAACCTCATCGCGACTCCCGAAAGAGCAAGCACATGACCCAAGCAACCCGGTCCCCCGAACGGCGCTACCAGAGCGGCTTCGGCAACGAATATGCCTCCGAGGCCGTGCCCGGCGCGCTGCCGCAGGGTCGCAACAATCCGCAGCGCGGCCCCTTCGACCTCTACACCGAGCTGATCTCCGGCACCGCCTTCACCGCGCCGCGCCACGAGAACCGCCGCAGCTGGCTGTATCGCCGACAGCCCTCGGTGGTGTCGGGCCGCTACCAGCCGTACGCCCAGCCGCTGTGGAGCACCGGCGCCGACCGCGAAGTCGCGCTGCCGCCGGAGCCGCTGCGCTGGCACCCGCAGCCGCTGGACGAAGCGGCGGCCAAGGCCGACTTCATCGACGGCATGCGCACCATCGCGGCCAATGGCGACGCCGAATCGCAGGTCGGCATCGGCTCGCTGATGTACCTCGCGGGCCGCTCGATGGAGCGCCGCGCCTTCGTCAACGCCGACGGCGAGATGCTGGTGGTGCCACAGCAGGGCCGCCTCGTCATCACCACCGAACTCGGCGTGCTCGACGTGAAGCCCGGCGAGATCGCGCTGCTGCCGCGCGGCATGGCCTTCAAGGTGGCGTTGCCCGACGGCCTCTCGCGCGGCTACGTCTGCGAGAACTACGGCGCGCACTTCCGCCTGCCCGAACTCGGCCCGATCGGCTCGAACGGCCTGGCCAACGCGCGCGACTTCCAGGCGCCGGTGGCGGCCTTCGAATCGGAAGAAGGCGCCTACGAGATCGTCAAGAAATTCGGCGGCCGCTTCTGGCAGGCGCCGATGAAGCAGTCGCCCTTCAACGTGGTCGC
Organism: Variovorax sp. Varisp36; assembly: GCF_047304235.1. Lineage (NCBI taxonomy): Bacteria > Pseudomonadati > Pseudomonadota > Betaproteobacteria > Burkholderiales > Comamonadaceae > Variovorax > Variovorax sp. Varisp36. The sequence continues at coordinate 44,610 of NZ_JBGLYU010000003.1, read as the reverse complement.
CTGGCACGGCAACCTCTCGCCGGTGAAGTACGACACGGCGCACTTCATGGTGATCGGCTCGATCAGCTTCGACCATCCCGATCCGTCGATCTTCACCGTGCTGACCTCGCCGAGCGACACGCCCGGCACGGCCAACTGCGACTTCGTGATCTTCCCGCCGCGCTGGATGGTGATGGAGAACACCTTCCGCCCGCCGTGGTTCCACCGCAACCTGATGAGCGAGTTCATGGGCCTGGTGCTGGGCGAGTACGACGCCAAGCCGGGCGGCTTCAAGCCCGGCGGCGCGAGCCTGCACAACTGCATGGTGCCGCACGGCCCCGACGAGGAAGCCTTCGACAAGGCCACGCACGCCGACCTCAAGCCGCACAAGCTCGACAACACGCTGGCCTTCATGTTCGAGAGCCGCTATCGCTTCGTGCCGACGAACTTCGCGCTGAAGAGCCCGGCGCTCGACACGGACTACGCCGATTGCTGGGTCGGCCTCAAGGACCAGTTCAAGGCATGACGAAGACACCGTTTACCCTCACGCGCCGCGCTGCGGCCGTGGCATTGCTGGCCGCGCCCCTGTTCGCGCAGGCCGCCGACTACCCCTCGAAGCCCATCCGCTTCATCGTGCCCTATACACCCGGCGGCACCACCGACCTGGTGGCACGCACCGTGGGCCAGAAGGTGTCGGAAAAACTGGGCCAGCCGGTGCTGATCGACAACCGCGGCGGCGCGGGCGGCAACATCGGCATGGACGCGGTGGCCAAGGCCGCGCCCGACGGCTACACCATCGGCTTCGGCGCGATCTCGACCAATGCGCTGAACCCGCACATCTACAAGTCGATGGCCTTCGATCCGCGCAAGGACTTCACCGCCATCAGCCTGCTGGGCACCTCGACCATCGTGCTCGAAGTGCCGGCGGCCTCGGCCGTGAAGTCGGTGCCCGAGCTGATCGCGGCCGCGAAGAAGACCCCCGGCCTGCCCTACGCCACCGCGGGCGCCGGCACCTCGATGAACCTGGCCGGCGTGATGTTCGCGCAGATGACCGGCACCGAGTTCGTGCACGTGGCCTACAAGGGCAGCGGCCCGGCCATCACCGACATGCTGGGCAACAACATCGGCGTGATGTTCGACAACCTGCCGGCCTCGCTGCCGCACATCCAGGCTGGCAAGCTGCGCGCGCTGGCGGTGGCGGGGCCGAGCCGCTCGCCCTCGCTGCCCGACGTGCCGACGATGGCCGAGGCGGGCCTGAAGGGCTACGCGCTGGAGCCGTGGTTCGGCGTGTACGGGCCGGCGAAGCTGCCGGCACCGGTCGTGAAGGCGCTGAACGAAGCCTTCGTCGAGGCGCTCGCGATGCCCGACGTGAAGGCCAAGCTGGCGCAGGCCGGCTTCTCGCCGCGCGGCTCGACGCCGCATGAGCTGGCGACGCTGACCGAGACCGAATACCAGCGCCTGGGTGACGTGGCCAAGAAGGCCGGCATGACCGCAGACTGATCAGACAGACAAACAGACATCGAGCAGAAAGACATCCATGACCGCACTGAACGCCACCCATGACCCGAAGCTGCGCAGCTGGGTCGCCTCGGCCAATGAAGCCGGCTGCGACTTCCCGATCCAGAACCTGCCCTTCGGCCGCTTCCGCTTCGCCGGCAGCAATGAAGCCTTCCGCATCGGCGTCGCCATCGGCGACCAGGTGCTGGACCTGCGCGCGGCAGGCCTGGTCGACACCGATGACATGAACGCGCTGATGGAAGCCGGCACGAAGGAGCGGCAGGCACTGCGTGCCGCCATCTCCGCCGGCCTGGCCGAAGGCAGCGACAAGCAGGCCGCGTGGTCGAAGGCGCTGCTCGCGCAAGCCGAGGCCGAGATGACCGTGCCCTGCCGCATCGGCGACTACACCGACTTCTACACCGGCATCCACCACGCGACCACCATCGGCAAGCTGTTCCGCCCCGACCAGCCGCTGATGCCCAACTACAAGTGGGTGCCCATCGGGTACCACGGCCGCGCATCGTCCATCGGCGTGAGCGGCCAGGTCTTCAAGCGCCCGCAGGGCCAGACCAAGGCGCCCGACGCGGCCGAGCCGAGCTTCGGCCCGTCGAAGCGGCTGGATTACGAGCTGGAGCTGGGCTTCTTCATCGGCCGTGGCAACGCGCAGGGCGAGCCCATCGCCATCGCCGATGCCGAGGAACACCTGTTCGGCGTGACACTGCTCAACGACTGGTCGGCACGCGACCTGCAGGCCTGGGAATACCAGCCGCTCGGCCCCTTCCTCTCGAAAAACTTCGCGAGCACGCTGTCGCCCTGGATCGTGACGATGGAGGCGCTGGCGCCCTTCCGCGCGAAATTCGAGCGTCCCGCCGGAGACCCGCAGCCGCTGCCGTACCTCGACTCGGCGCCGAACCGCGAGAGCGGCGCGCTCGACATCACGCTCGAAGTGCTGCTGCAGACCGCGAAGATGCGCGCCGAGGGCGTCGCGCCCGTGCGCCTCACGCGCGGCAACACCACCGAGGCCGCCTACTGGACAGCCGCGCAGCTGGTCGCGCACCACACGGTGAACGGCTGCAACCTGCAGCCGGGCGACCTGCTGGGATCGGGCACGCTGTCGGGCCCCGAGGCCGACGAAGCCGGCTCGCTGATCGAGCTGACGCTGGGCGGCAAGCAACCGATCACGCTGCCGAACGGCGAGAAGCGCACGTTCCTGGAGGACGGAGATACGCTGGTGATGCGTGGCTGGTGCGAACGTGACGGTGCGGTGCGCATCGGCCTGGGTGAAGTCACCGGCACCGTGGTCTGACGTCTTGTCCCCTCTCCCTCTGGGAGAGGGCCAGGGTGAGGGCAGCCGGCCTTGCAACATCGCGCGGACTTCATTGCCGCTCACCCTCACCCCAACCCTCTCCCCAAGGGGAGAGGGAGCAGGAGATCAGGGCGCGGCTGCAGGAGTCGCCGCAGCGGCAGGCCATGCCACTTCGCTCGCCACGCGCGGCTTGCCCATCGGCGCGGCGGCCTTGCCGATCTTGATCGCGGCCATGTCGGCTTCGCTCGGGTATTGGTCCATCAACCAGTAGTCGAACACGCGGCGCGCAATGGGCGCCGCGGCGCCGGCGCCCCAACCCGCGTTTTCCACGATCACCGCGACCGCGATCTTCGGATCGTTCACCGGTGCGAAGGCCATGAACAGCGCATGGTCGCGCTGATGCTCTTCGAGTGCGCGCGCGTTGTACTTGGTGTTCTGCGCCTGCGTCACCGCCTGCGCCGTGCCTGTCTTGCCGGCCGCCTGGTAGCCCGCGCCCGCGAACACACCGCGCGCGGTGCCGCTGGTGACCACGCTGGTCAGTCCCTCACGGACCACCGCCACGTTGGCTGCCGCAAAGCCGAGGTTTTCCGCCGGGGGCTGGGGCAGCGGAACCACCTGCCCGCTCACCGTGTTGCGCGTGGCCAGCACGAGGTGCGGCTTGTGCTTCATGCCCCCGTCGGCCACGATGGACGTGGCCTGCGCGAGCTGCAGCATCGTGAAGGCGTTGTAGCCCTGGCCGATGCCCAGCGAGATGGTCTCTCCCGCGTACCATTTTTTCTGCTCGGGCCGCTTGTAGGTGTTGCGCTTCCACTCGGTGCTCGGCAGCACACCGCGCACTTCGCCGCCCAGGTCGATGCCGGTGATCTGGCCGAAGCCCAGCGGCTTCATGAAGTCGTGGATCAGGTCCACGCCCATCTCGTTGGCCAACGAGTAGTAGTAGATGTTGCTCGACAGCTGGATCGAGCGGCGCATGTCGACGCCCCCGATGTTGCCTTCAGGGCTGCCGAAGCGGTGGCCGCCGAAGTTGAAATAGCCCGGGTCGTTGATCACCACGCTGGGCCCGCGCTTGCCCGTCTGCAGCGCGGCGAGCGCCATGAAGGGCTTGTAGGTCGAGCCGGGCGGGTAGGTGCCGCGCAGCGCGCGGTTCAGCAGCGGCTTGTCGATGGACTCGGTCAGCGCCGCCCAGCTTTCGTTGTCGATGCCTTCGACGAACAGGTTCGGGTCGAAGGTGGGCTTGCTCACGAAGGCCAGCACCTCGCCGGTCTTGGGGTCGATGGCCACCAGCGCGCCGCGGCGGTCGCCGAACATGTCTTCCACCAGCTTCTGCAGCTTGATGTCGAGCGACAGCATCACCGTGTTGCCCGGCGTGGCGGGGTGGCTCGCGAGCCGGCGCACGGCGCGCCCGCCGGCCGAGGTTTCCATCTGTTCCACGCCGGTCTGGCCGTGCAGCGTCTTCTCGTAGCTCTGCTCGATGCCGAGCTTGCCGATGTAGTCGGTGCCCTTGTAGTTGGCCTGGTCTTCCTCGTCCCAGTCTTCCATTGCGGTCTTCTCGCGCTGGTTGATGCGGCCGATGTAGCCGAGCACGTGCGAGGCCAGCTCCCCCTGCGGGTAGTTGCGGAACAGGCGCGCCTTGATCTCCACGCCCGGAAAGCGGTAGCGCTGCGCCGCGAAGCGCGCGACTTCCTCGTCGCTCAGGCGGGTGCGGATCGGAATGGAGTCGAAGCTGCGCGAATCCTCGCGCAGGCGCTTGAAGCGGCGGCGGTCGCGCGGCGAGACTTCGAGCACCTGCGTCAGGCTGTCGATGGTTTCCTCGACGTCGCCCACCTTCGAGGGCGTGATCTCCAGCGTGTAGGCCGAGTAGTTGGAGGCCAGCACGATGCCGTTGCGGTCGAGGATCAGCCCCCGGTTGGGCACCACCGGCACGATGGCCGTGCGGTTGCTCTCGGCCTGCTCGGCCAGGTCTTCGTGGCGCACGACCTGCAGGTACACCAGCCGCGCGCACAGCAGGCCGAAGGCAAACAGTACGGCAAGACCGATGACGATCACGCGGCGCTTGAAGCGCGCAAGGTCGGCGGCTACGTTGCGGATTTCGGTCATGCGGAGGGAGCTTAGGCGCGCGCAGGTGCGATGGCAAATGCGCCTCCCGAGCCGAACGGAAGCGGCGCGGATTCATCGCGAAACACCGCGGAACGGGCTTTGCCCGGCCGCTGGTGTTGCCCCCGGCGAGGGGGTTGGCGAAGCGACACGAAGTGCGCGAAGCCTGGGGGAGAGCTCATAGCGGACGGTTCTCGTCGGGTTCCGGGGTACGGCGCTGTGGTGCGAGCAGCAAGGCGGTGACCAGTGGCCAGAGCGCAGCCTCGATGGCAGGCGAGACCAGCACCGTCCAGCCCGGGAACACGCCGCCGCCGACCATCCGCGTGATGACCTCGATCAGCTGCGACAGCGCGAACAGCGGCAGCACCTGCAGCGCCTGCGACGCCACCGGGTACCAGAGCAGGCGCCGGTGGATGGTGATCGCAAAGAAGCCCAGCGTCGTATAGGCCAGCGCGTGCTGGCCCAGCATCGAGGCCTGGTGCACGTCCATGCACAGCCCGAACACGAAGGCCGCGCCGACGCCCACGCGTGCGGGCTGGTGCACGCCCCAGAACACGATCACCAGCGCCAGCAGGTCGGGCATCCAGACGGCGCGGCCAATGGGAATCATGTTGACGAGCAGCGCCACGATGAGGCTCGACCACATGAAGACGGGGCTGACGGGCAGCAGGAGCTGCTGCTGGCCGGGACGCTTGATCATTGGCGCGCTCCCGGCTTCTTCTCGTTCTTGCCCGCGCCGGGCTTGCCTTCAGGCCGCTTGCGCTGCGTGGCCGCCGCGGGCGCGGGCGGCGGCGCCATCGGGGCACCGGTGGGTTCGAGCACCAGCACGTAGCGCGCGGCCGTCACGTGGGCCAGCGGCACGCAGTAGATGCGGGCGAAGGCGGAGTCGGCGCGGCGCTCGATGCGCTCGATCTTCGCCACCGGCAGGCCGGCGGGATAGATGCCGTCGACGCCGCTGGTGGAGAGCAGGTCGCCCTCCTGCAGGTCGGCGTTGGCGGCCATGAAGCGCAGCTCCAGCCCGCCACCGTGGGCCGAGGCGTCGCCGAAGGCCACGCTGCGCACGCCGGTACGGGTGTTCTGCACGGGAATGGAAAGGTCGCGGTCGATCACCAGCGTGACCTCGCTCGTGAAGGGCAGCACCTGCGTGACCTGGCCGAGCACGCCGCGCGCGTCGATCACCGGCGAGCCGGGCGCCACGCCCTGGGTCATGCCCTGGTCGATGACGATCTTGCGGGTGTAGGGGTCGGCCGCGTCGTAGAGCACCTCCGCCGCGCGGCCCGGCGTCGTGGTGGTCTGGCGCAGTTCGAGCAGTTCGCGCAGGCGGGCGTTGTCCTGCGTCAGCGTGTCGGCCTGGGCGGCGCGTTCGGCCTGCATCATCAGCGCCTTGCGCGCGTCTTCCTCGTTGCGCTGGGCGGTCTGCAAGTCTTCGAGGTAGCGCCCGCCGCCGAGCACCGCCTGCACCGGCTTCATCGCCACCCATTGCACCGGGTAGAGCACCGCGCCGATACCCGCACGGATCGGCTGCACGATGCGGAAGCGTGAATCGGCCACCATGAGGAACAGGGCGAGCGCGCCGAAGAAGATCAGCTTGCTGAGTGCCGACTGCCCCTGGTTGAACAGGGGTGGCGCTGTGCGATCGAGCGTGCCCAGAGGCATGAATTCAGACCCGGCGGTGGTGCGGAATCAAATAACAAAAAGCCGGCCTGCGCAAGCAGAGGCCGGCCGATGATGGCTTTCGCGTTTTACTCGCTCGTGAAGATGCTGCCGAGACGGTCCATGCGCTCCAGCGCGATGCCGCAGCCGCGCACCACGCAGGTCAGCGGGTCTTCGGCCACCAGCACCGGCAGGCCGGTTTCCTCGGCCAGCAGGCGGTCGAGGTCGCGCAGCAGCGCGCCGCCGCCGGTCAGCATCATGCCGCGCTCGGCGATGTCGGCGCCCAGCTCGGGCGGCGTCTGTTCCAGCGCGTTCTTCACGGCCGAGACGATGTTGTTGAGCGGATCGGTCAGGGCTTCCAGCACTTCGTTGCTGCTGATGGTGAAGCTGCGCGGCACGCCTTCGGACAGGTTGCGGCCCTTGACTTCCATCTCCTTGACTTCGGAGCCCGGGAAGGCCGAGCCGATGTTCTTCTTGATGACTTCGGCCGTCGGCTCGCCGATCAGCATGCCGTAGTTGCGGCGGATGTAGTTGATGATGGCTTCGTCGAAGCGGTCGCCGCCCACGCGCACAGAGCCCTTGTAGACCATGCCGCCCAGGCTGATGACGCCCACCTCGGTGGTACCGCCGCCGATGTCCACCACCATCGAGCCCGAGGCTTCGCTGACGGGAAGGCCGGCGCCGATGGCTGCAGCCATGGGTTCCTCGATGAGATAGACGGAGGTGGCTCCAGCGGCTTCGGCCGCGTCCTTGATGGCGCGGCGCTCGACCTGGGTGGAGCCGCAGGGCACGCAGATGATGATGCGCGGGCTCGGCGTGAGCAGCGTGCGCGGGTGCACCATCTTGATGAACTGCTTGATCATCTGCTCGGTGATCACGAAGTCGGCGATCACGCCGTCCTTCATCGGGCGGATCGCCTCGATGTTGCCGGGCACCTTGCCCAGCATGGCCTTGGCTTCGCGGCCGACGGCCTGGATCACCTTCTTGCCGTGGGGGCCGCCTTCGTGGCGGATCGCGACAACCGAGGGTTCGTCCAGCACGATGCCCTTGTTGCGGGCGAATATCAGGGTGTTGGCGGTGCCGAGGTCGATCGCAAGGTCGGTGGAAAAGTACCGACGGAAAGCTCCAAACATGTGCGGAATCCTCTGAGCACGGCCTGCGCATCGGCAGGTCGTCGCTCTATTTTTTGGGTCGTGTGACGGGGTGAATTGATCGTTTTTGGCGCAAAAGCCGGCGTGTTCGCGGGGGTTGCGGCAAAGGCGGGATAATAACCGAATCCCCTCTGGTTCCTGTATTAGCACCCGTTTCGGCGTGCGATTACCCCCGCTTTTTTTGGCCGTCCCGACCTATGTCACTCTCCGCTTCAGATATTGCGCGCATTGCCTCGCTGGCGAGGCTGCAGCTTGCTTCCGGTGAAAGCGAGCGCATGCTCAGCCAGATCAACGGCTTCTTCGATTTAGTCGAACGTATGCGTTCCGTCGACACCACCGGCGTCGAGCCGCTGGCCCATCCCGTGGCCGCGCTCGAAGACATCACGCTGCGCCTGCGCGACGACGTGGTGAGCGAACCGAACAACCGCGAAGCCAACCAGAAGAGCGCCCCGGCCGTCGAAGCCGGCCTGTTCCTCGTGCCGAAGGTGATCGAATAATGAGCGGCGAACAATTGCACCAGATGGGCGTGGTCGCCCTGGCCCGCGCCCTGGCCGAACGCAAGGTCTCGGCCGTCGAAGCCTCGCAGGCGTTCCTGGGCCGCATGAAGGCGCACGAATCGCTGGGCACTTTTGTCGACATCAATGAAGAAGTCACGCTGGCCCAGGCCCGCGCCGCCGACACACTGATCGCCAAGGGCAATGCCCCCGCACTGGCCGGCGTGCCGATCGCGCACAAGGACATCTTCGTCACCACCGATTTCGCCACCACCGCCGGCTCGAAGATGCTCGCGGGCTACCGCTCACCCTTCGACGCGACCGTGGTGCGCCGCCTGGCCGAAGCCGGCGCGGTCACGCTTGGCAAGCTCAGCTGCGACGAGTTCGCGATGGGCTCGGCCAACGAGAACGTCGCCGTGCCCGCCGTCGGCCACGACACCGCCGTGCCGGTGCAGAACCCGTGGAACCGCGAGCGCATTCCGGGCGGCTCGTCCGGCGCCAGCGCGGCGGCCGTCGCGGCACGCCTGGCCCCCGCGGCCACCGGCACCGACACCGGCGGCTCGATCCGCCAGCCCGCGTCGTTCTGCGGCGTGACCGGCATCAAGCCGACCTACGGCCGCGCCTCGCGCTACGGCATGGTGGCCTTCGCATCGAGCCTCGACCAGGCCGGCCCGATGGCCCGCTCGGCCGAAGACTGCGCGCTGCTGCTGTCGGCCTTCTGCGGCCCCGACCTCGACCGCGATTCGACCTCGCTCGACAAGCCCGCCGAGAACTTCGGCCGCTCGCTGAACGACTCGCTCGACGGCCTGCGCATCGGTGTGCCGAAGGAGTTCTTCGGCGAAGGCGTGGCGCCCGGCGTACGCGCGGCCATCGATGCGGCGCTCTCGCAGTACGAGAAGCTCGGCGCGAAGCGCGTCGAGGTGAGCCTGCCGCGCACCGAGCTGTCGATTCCGGTGTACTACATCCTCGCCGCGGCCGAGGCCTCGAGCAACCTGAGCCGCTTCGACGGCGTCAAGTTCGGCCACCGCGCGAAGCAGTACAAGGACCTCGCCGACATGTATGAGAAGACGCGCGCCGAAGGCTTCGGCGACGAAGTGAAGCGCCGCATCATGATCGGCACCTACGTGCTCTCGCACGGCTACTACGACGCCTACTACCTGCAGGCGCAGAAAGTGCGCCGCATGATCGCCGACGACTTCCAGCAGGCCTTCAAGCAGTGCGACGTGATCGCCGGCCCCGCCGCGCCCACCACCGCCTGGAAGATCGGCGAGCACGGCGGCGACCCCGTGGCCGACTACCTCGCCGACATCTTCACGCTGCCCGCATCGCTGGCCGGCCTGCCCGGCATGAGCGTGCCTGCGGGCTTCGACGGCGGCATGCCCGTGGGCCTGCAGCTGATCGGCAACTACTTCGGCGAAGCGAAGCTGCTGAACGCAGCGCACCGCTTCCAGCAGGCCACGGACTGGCACGCACGCACGCCGGGGGGCTTTTGAGATGAGCGAAACCGTGAACACATTCGAAGCACAACAACAGGGCCGCCCGACCGGCCCGCTGGTGCGCGGCTATGAAGTCATCATCGGCTTCGAGACGCACGCGCAGCTGTCGACCGCGAGCAAGATCTTCAGCCGCGCCTCCACCGCCTTCGGCGCCGAGCCCAACACGCAGGCCTGCGCGGTCGACCTCGCGCTGCCCGGCACGCTGCCCGTGATGAACAAGGGCGCGGTCGAACGCGCCATCAAGCTCGGCCTGGCGCTGGGCTCGCACATCGCGCCGCGCAGCGTGTTTGCGCGCAAGAACTACTTCTACCCCGACCTGCCCAAGGGCTACCAGATCAGCCAGTTCGAGATTCCCGTGGTACAGGGCGGCACGGTGTCGTTCTTCCTCGGCGAAGAGCAGAAGACCGTGCGCCTCGTGCGCGCCCACCTCGAAGAAGACGCGGGCAAGTCGCTGCACGAGGACTTCATCGGCCAGAGCGGCATCGACCTGAACCGCGCCGGCACGCCGCTGCTTGAAATCGTGACCGAGCCCGACATGCGCTCCACCGCCGAGGCCGTGGCCTATGCGAAGGAACTGCACAAGATCGTCACCTGGATCGGCATCTGCGACGGCAACATGCAGGAAGGCAGCTTCCGCTGCGACGCCAACGTGTCGGTGCGCAAGCCCGGCGACAAGCTAGGCACGCGCCGCGAGATCAAGAACCTGAACAGCTTCAAGTTCATGCAACAGGCGATCGACTACGAGATCCGCTGGCAGATCGAGGAGATCGAGGACGGCCGCAAGATCGAGCAGGCCACCGTGCTGTTCAACCCCGACACCGGCGAGACGCGCGCGATGCGCGCCAAGGAAGACTCGGCCGACTACCGTTACTTCCCCGACCCGGACCTGCCGCCGCTGGTCATCGCTGCCGACTGGATCGAGCGCGTGAAGGCCACCATGCCCGAGCTGCCGCGCGCGATGGCCGAGCGCTATGTGCGCGAGCACGGCCTGTCGGCATACGACGCCGCCCAGCTCACGCAGAGCGCTGCGCTGGCCGCCTACTTCGACGAAGCCGTGAACGCGGGCGCCACGCCCAAGCTCGCGAGCAACTGGATCACCGGCGAGATGGCGCGCCGCCTGAACGCCGCCGAGATCGGCATCGAGGCCGCGCCGGTGAAGGCGCAGCAGCTGGCCCAACTGGTGAAGCGCATCGCCGACGGCACACTGCCGAACAACGCCGCGCGCCAGGTGTTCGACGCGCTGTGGACCGGCGAAGGCAGCGATGTCGACGCGATCATCGAGGCCAAGGACCTGAAGCCGATGGCCGACACCGGCGCGCTCGACAGGATCCTCGACGAGGTGATCGCGAAGAACGCCAAGAACGTCGAGGAATACCGCGGCGGCAAAGAGAAGGCGCTCAACGCCCTCGTGGGCCAGGTCATGAAGGCCAGCGGCGGCAAGGCCAATCCGGCGCAAGTCACCGAGTTGCTCAAGGCGAAGCTCGGCTAAGGCCCTTCGGGGAACACCGCGGAACCGGCTTCGCCGGGCCGCCGGTGTTGCCCCCGGCAGGGGGGGCGGGCGAAGCGACACGAAGTGCGCGAAGCCTGGGGGGTTACCTGGGATTCCCGCCGTTCTGCGGCGACCACAGCGTTTTCAAGCGCGTGCGCTCTTCATCGAAGCGCGCATTCACCCGCTTCTTCTCTTCTTCCTGCTCACCGATGAAGCGATTCTGCACCGCCACGCTCTGCGTGTTGTCTTCGAGCTTGCGGCGCACCGCGCCCGGCGCCTTGCTCGTGTCCTGCTTGTAGAACTCGAGCTCCTCGTCGATCTTCTTGCGGTCTTCGCCGAGTTCGGCGATGCGCTTCTTCGCGGCCTGCGTCACTGCGTCGATCTGAGACAGCGCCTCGGCGCGTTCACGGTCGTGCGTGGCGGCATTGGGGTAGCGCACCAGCAGGGCCCGCTCGCGGCGGCGCTCGTCGGTCTGGCGCGCGGCCTGGATGGCGGCCTCGCGGGCGCGGTCCTCGCGCTCCTGCAGTTCGCGCGCGGTATAGGTCGGCTCGACCTTGCGGCGGGTGGAGCCGCTCGGGTTCAGCTCGCGCTGCTCGCGGTCGCTGCACTCGGCAATCGGCCGGTCGGCGGTCAGCGTGCGGCCACGGGCGTCGGTGCAGGTGTAGATGCCGGGGGAGGCGCCCTCCACTTTCGGGGACTGCGCCTGCAGCGCGCCGCAGAACGAAGAAACAACCAGGAACAGGGAGGCCGACACCAACCGGCGGCTCGGCATGCCAGGGGCGCTTGCGTCGTGCATCGGGCGGCCTTGCCTCAGCTGGCGCCGTAGCGCGTGCGGTAGGCCAGCACGCGCTCGCGGTGCGCGCCCAGGTCGGCCGCGGCATTGCCCGAGAGGTAGCTCAGCAGGTCGTCCAGCGTGGCGATGGCGATCACCGACAGGCCGAGCTGGTTGCGCACGTACTGCACGGCGCTGTGGTCCACGTCGACGCCGTTCTCGGTCGCCTTCTCCTGCCGGTCGAGCGCGATGGCCACGGCATGCGGCGTGGCGCCGGCCGCCTGGATCGCCGCAATCGACTCGCGCACCGCGGTGCCGGCCGACATCACGTCGTCGACGATCAGCACGCGGCCCTTGAGCGGGGCGCCCACGAGGTTGCCGCCCTCGCCGTGCGCCTTGGCTTCCTTGCGGTTGTAGGCAAAGGGGTAGTTGCGTCCGCGTCGCGCGAGTTCCGCGGCCACCGTGGCGCCCAGCGGGATGCCCTTGTAGGCGGGGCCGAAGATCATGTCGAATTCGAGCCCGCTCTCGATCAGCCGGTCTGCATAGAATCCGGCGAGCCGGGCGATCTTGCCGCCGTCGTCGAAGAGTCCCGAATTGAAGAAATACGGGCTCATCCGGCCCGCCTTGGTCTTGAATTCGCCAAAGCGCAGCACGCCGGCATCCAGGGCGAACTGGACGAAGTCCTGTGCAACCGCGCTGCTTTTCTCACCATCTACAGCCATCGGGAATTCCTTGTGTTCAAACTGACCAGTCTCAATCTCAATGGCCTGCGTTCGGCCGCTACCAAAGGCGTGGCCGACTGGGTGGCCGAACTTGCGCCGGATTGTATTTGCATGCAGGAGATACGCGTCCAGGCCAGCGACATCGAGGGCCGGTTCGAGGAAATGGCCGGCCTCAAGGGCCATTTCCACTTCGCCGAGAAGAAGGGCTACGCCGGTACCGCCGTGTACACCAAGCACGCTCCGAGCCAGGTCGTGGTGGGCTGGGGCGACGCCGAGTTCGACGCCGAGGGCCGGTATCTCGAACTGCGCTTCGACACACCCAAGCGCAAGTTCTCCGTCATCAGCTGCTACTTCCCGAGCGGCAGCTCGGGCGAGGAGCGCCAGGAAGCCAAGTTCCGCTTCCTCAAGGGCTTCTTCCCGCACCTCGTGGCGCTGAAGAAGGAGCGCGAGTTCGTGCTGTGCGGCGACATCAACATCGCCCACAAGGAGATCGATTTGAAGAACTGGCGCGGCAACCAGAAGAACAGCGGCTTCCTGCCCGAGGAGCGCGCCTGGATGACGAAGCTGCTCGACGCCGGCGCCGAGGGCGCGGGCCTGGTGGACGTCTATCGCATGCTCAAGCCCGACACCACGGCCGAGGCCTACACCTGGTGGAGCAACCGCGGCCAGGCCTATGCGAACAACGTGGGGTGGCGGCTCGACTACCACCTGGCCACGCCGAAGTTCGCGGCGCTGGCGCGGAGCGAGCAAATCTACAAAACCGTGAAGTTTTCGGACCATGCGCCGATCACCGTGGACTACGACTTCAAGCTGTAGGTCATCATCCGGGTCCGATGCCGCTGCCAGCACCCGCTACCAATCCTTCGCCAGCCAACGCCTATCTGCCACGCGACGTGGTCAACGCGCCCGAGGTCAAGGCAGCGATCATCCGGCGCAGCACTGAACGGGGCGACGAGCCCGACATGGGAGCCTGGCTGCGCAACCATTTCTTCCGCTGGGCGATCGGCAGCTTCGAACATGTGCTGCCGCTGCGATCGATTGCCGACTTTCAAGCCGTGACCGGCACGGGCGATTCCGTGCCGGAGTGGTTGGTCAAGCTCTTGCAGCCGTCCGCTACCGGGGCCGGCAAGGACTGCTGGTATCTCGACCCCGAGCATCTTCTACTGATCGAACGCGAGCGCGTGCTGGTCGAGTTTCTGCGCTCGCGGCGTGGCACACGGCTCGAACAGAAGCTGCAACGCATCAACTGCTTCATGGCGCTGACGATGTGGGAGCAAGAGCACCAGCGCATGCAGTCCCGCCGAAGCAAGGGCTGGGTCCCCAGCAGCGGCTTGGCCCTGCGCGAAGTACTGCGCACGCCCAACGGCGTGATCTTCGAATTTGACGGCCAGCATGCCGCGCTGCGCGAGGAAATGGCGTACGAGTCGTACCACATGCAGCACTGCCTTGGCCAGTTCGCCAGCCTCAAGAAGCTCAGCGGCGGCTATGGAGAGCAGTACGCACAGGCGGCGCAGGATGGCCGGCTGCGGCTGTTCACGCTGCGCAGCGCGGGCAACATGCCGCATGTGACCATCAGCCTTGCCGTGTATCCGGACGGCTTGCGCGTGGACCAGATCAAGGGCAAGCAGAACCGCCACCCGATCCGCAAGTATGCGGACGACGTGCTGCAGTTCCTGCGTACCGTTCCGCCACGGGGCGAACGGCATCCCGACTGCGAAGGCATGGGCCTGGTGTTCGAGCCCCAGGCAGCCGCCCAAGAGCCATCCGCCGGCCAATGGAAGTTCGTGACCGAGGTGGTCGACGCCAACTACCTGCTCAGCGTGATGAGCGCCAACTTCCACCTGGCCGAGCACTTCGAGCAACCGCCGGCCGCGTTGCAATGGTTGCTGCTGCGCATTGCGCCAGGCGAGCTGGCGCGGCTTCGGCAGATCGACCCCGGGGTGGCTGCAGCTGCGCGCCTCATGCTGCCGCAGGACGCGCTGCCGGCCGCACTGCGGGAGATGCCCGCCGGCGCCTGCGAGATCGAGGGCATTCCGCTCGATCTCGCCCGGAAAGGCTCCACGTGTTGACGGCGCTCGCATGGCTCGCGGGTCTGGCAGTGCTTTTCATCGTGCTGCGTACGGCGGCCATCTTGTGGGGCTTGGCGCGCGATGGCGACCAGCAGGACGGCCGCGACACGGCCTTGCCCGCCAGGGGTGGTCTTGCGCTGCGAGCCGTCCGAGCCAAGGCCGACGCCGCGCCACCCAACCGCCGCCGCTGGGCTCTCGCGCTCGGCGACATTCTGTCGATCCGCAATGGACTGCCATGCAATGGCGACACGCTGACGCTCGACCTTCCCGCAGACAGGCGTGAACAGCTCGGGCGTCAAGTGCTGCGCGAGATGAACATCGCTGCCGACCTGCCCGCCTCCGCCATCGGCGCACGCATGCAGGAAGCGCTCGACGGCTGGGTCGGGGGCCTGGGGCGCTCGCACGACGGCTTCTACGAGCAGCTCGCCGCGCAGGGCCGCGTACGCGACGCGCTGGCGTTCGATTGCGCACGCACGGCCTTTCTGGTGCGTTGCATCGCCCACCTCGGCTGGGTGCCGGAGACACGCGCCTGGCTGGTGCTCTTTCTCAACGCGCAGCGCGCGCAGGACAGTTTCGAGAGCTGGGAAGACTTCGGCCTGGCCTATGCCCGGGCACGCGAGCACTGGCTGCGCATGAGCAACCAGGACGGCCCCGCCTCGACACGCGCCATGATGGAAGTGCACGAGCACCTTCGCAACACCGAAGGCAGCTGGCTCGCCCTGCCCTGGAAGCGCTATCGCATCTTCGACCCTCAGCCTGGACCCGCCTGACGAGGGCTGGTGTCTCATTTCTCTTTTTCACCTCACACCATGACTACAGCTGCACTCGTTCCTTCGCCGTGGAAAGTCTGCGACGCCAGCGCATTGCTGCGTGCGGGCGACTACGCCGCACTCGACCAGCTCTTCGATGAGGCGCTTGCCGCGAGTTTTCATGATCGTGCCAGCGAAGAGCGCTACTACGGCGCACTGCCCGCCGACCTGAAGGACTGCATCGACGCCGGCGCCGAAGGACTGGCGCTTCTGCGCGCCTGGCAGACGGCCCGTCCGGAGTCGGCGCATGCATGGCTGAGCGAGGCGCACTACTGGTTCCACTGGGCCTACGAGTACCGAGGCTCCGGCTGGTCGAGCACGGTGACCGAGCTGGGATGGACCTGCGCCCACGCCTGCTGCACACACGCGGCGGTCTGTGCCATTCAGGCGCTGGAGCGAAGCCCCACGCTGTGGAGCGCTCCCGCACTGCTGATGCAGAGCGTGGCCGCGTTCAACGAGCCCGAGTGGCTTTCGGAACTGGTGCGCAGCGGCCGCAGTTCGATCGGCGAGCTGGCGCACGACCTGCCGGTCGAAGGCATGCCTGCCGACACTCGCGACGAATTGCTGGCCATGCTCGCACGCTCCGGCATCCGCGCCGATGAACGCATTGCCTGCCCTCAGACCGCACCCGAATCCCTGCCCCCACCGATGCAAGGCAAGAAACTGCTGAACGGCAGGCAGTACTGGATGCACGCCACGATCCATCTGCACCCACGGCTGTTTTTCTTTCTGCGCCAATGCATCTGGTTCATGCAGCCACGGTGGGGCGGCAGCCACGACCGGGTCCGAGCCTTCATCGCTTCGCCCACTTGCGCGCACCTGAACGAGATCGAGAAAGATCGACTGCGCCATGAGATCTGGCGCGACGACTATCTGGAGAACGAGGTGGACGAGGACGATGACCCGGAGGACGTTCGCCACTGGATCGCGGCCACCCGCAAGCGCGCCGAAGAAGCCCTGTATCCCTATCACCGATGGGAGGCCCTGTACTGGATCTCCAGCGCCCACTACGGACGCAACGACCTGCCGCAAGCCCTCGCCTGCCTGAAGCAAGCAGAGGCGCACTGGCCCATCGACGACGACGAGGCCATGGCCAGGGCAGTCATGCTTTGCTGCAAACTCGAGCCGCAGGATCCGTCCTGGCTGGGACAAGCCATCGTGCGCAGCGCCAACGCCGGCGAATCCATTGCCGCGATGATCCTCCATGGATACTGCACCCTGAAGGGCCTGCTGGGCTTCGTGCAGAACGCGGCAACCGCGGAGGCCTGGTTCGATGCCGCTCGCCGGCAAGCCCCGGGCTCGCTCGCATGGAACAAGGTGGCCTACGCGTTCCGCAGGGGCAATCGCGAGTCGGATGCATTCGAACTGGCGACCATGGGCCTGGCGGCAGGCGGTGATTCCTGCGACTACCTGCTCGGTCTGTTCCACGAGGACGGAGTGCACGTTGCGCCCGACCTGGGGAAGGCCATTTCCTACTACCGCCAGACGGCCGAAAGTGGGGGCAACATGGGGGCATACAAGCTGGGTTACGCCAGCTACAACCTCGGCCACGCCACAAAGGAACCGACCGAGCGTTCACGTCTCCTGCGGCAGGCCGTGGAAGCCGCTCGCCAGGCACACGAGCTGGGCCATACCGAGGGCCTGGAGAGCATGCTGATGTTCATCGGCGCGCTGGAAGACATTCCAGCGCGCCATGAATACGTCGAGCTGGTACGCGAACACGCGCGACAAGGGGATGCCACCGCCATGGCCACGATGTCGGTGCTGCTGGCCGACAACGACGACAAGAAGCTCTACGACTACCGCGAAAGCGTGCGATGGATCATGGGCGCACAGGCTGTGGCCCCCGAAAGCGACTACGTCCGGAACGTGACGAAGAACTATCACCAGGACGGCTTCCTGTCGTCCACGCTCTACAAACTCACACGGCGCCAGATCAAGGCGCATGAGATCCCCGGCGCCGACAACGCAATGGTCTGACCTTCAGCGCGACAACTCCGGCAGCGCCTTCTCCAGCGTCGCGACGAAGGCCTGCATCGCCTCCGTCTCGTACGCCCCGCGCTTGGTGATGCGGTAGAAGTCCAGCCCCACCTTCGGCTTGATCAGCACGTCGGTGCGCACGCGATGCCGGCGGCAGGCGGCGAGCGCGAAGGTGGGCATCACGGCCGTGCCGAAGCCGGCTTCCACCATCGAGATCAGCGTGCCGAAGAAGTTGAAGACGGTGCGCTGCGCGTCGGCGCGGCCGATGGCGGCGAGGTGCTGGTCGATGACTTTCTGGATCGGATTGCCGGGTGGCAGGCCGACGAGTTCGGTGCCGCGCAATGCCGACCAGGGGGCGGTGCCTACGGCCTGCGGCTCTCCAGCCTCCACGCGCATCAGGTGAAAGCGCCCCACCGGTTCGCGCGCCAGACCCGGCGCGGCCTTGAAGAAGAAGCCCAGGCCCACGTCGGCCTCGCCGGCCGCCACCATCGCCTCCACGTCGCGCAGGTCGGCGTCGAACAGGCGCAGGCTCACCTGCGGATGGGCCAGGCGGAAGCTGGCGAACACCTGCGGCAGCAGGTTCGACGACACCAGCGGCGTGGCCGCGATGCGCAGCGTCTGGCGTGCCGCGTCGCCCTCGGCGCTCAGCTCGGCCGCCACGTCGTCGAGGTCGGTCACCATGCGCTCCACCACCGGCAGCAGGCGCCGGCCCGCGGGCGTGAGGCTCACCACGCGCGTGGTGCGGTCGAAGAGGCGGCAGCCCAGCTGCTTCTCCATTTCGCGGATCAGGATGCTGAGCCCGGCCTGCGTGATGTGCGTCTGCTCGGCCGCGCGCGTGAAGTTGCCGACACGCGCCACCTGCAGGAAGGCGCGCAGCTGGCGGGTCGATAGATTCATATGGATTGATGATAAATCCATATCACATCTAAATTTCTCAAATGATCCAGCCGGGTTCCTAATGCGGGCCGAGACAAGAACGCACGCAACGACCGATCAGATCACCATGAGCAACGAAGTCATCATCCTGGGCGCCGGCATCGGCGGCCTGACCCTCGCGCTGAGCCTGCACCAGGCCGGCATTCCCTGCCGCGTGTACGAAGCCGTGCCCGAGCTCAAGCCGCTGGGCGTTGGCATCAACCTGCTGCCGCACGCGGTGCGCGAGCTCACCGAACTCGGGCTGCTGGAGGCCCTCGACAAGGTGGGCGTGCGCACAAAGGAAGCCGTGTTCTTCACCGAGCACGGCCAACTGGTCTTTCGCGAGGCGGCGGGCCGGCATGCGGGCTACGACTGGCCGCAGTTCTCCATCCACCGCGGCGACCTGCAGACCGTGCTGTACGAAGAGACGCTGAAGCGCCTGGGCCCCGACAGCGTGGTGTGCGGCCGCCGCTGCACGCACGTGGAGCAGGACGCGGAAGGCGTCACGGTGCATTTCGCCGACGGCGCGCCGCCGGTGCGCGGCGCCGTCGCGGTGGGCTGCGACGGCATCCACTCGGCGCTGCGCAAGCAACTCTATCCGGGCGAAGGGGCACCGCGCTACTCGGGCGTGAACATGTGGCGCGGCACCGCGCGCTGGAAGCCTTTTCTCTCGGGCGGCAGCATGGTGCGCGCGGGCTGGCTGTCGGTCGGCAAGATGGTGATCTACCCGATCCGCGACAACATCGACGCCGAGGGCAACCAGCTGGTGAACTGGGTGGCCGAGATCCACGCGCCCCAACCCGCCATGCGCGACTGGAGCCGCGCGGGCCGCCTCGAAGACTTCCTGCCGGCCTTTGCGGACTGGCATTTCGACTGGCTTGACGTGCCGGCGCTGATCCTCGCCTCCGACACCATCCTCGAGTACCCGATGGTCGACCAGGACCCGCTGCCGCGCTGGACGCACGGCCGCCTCACGCTGCTGGGCGACGCCGCACACCCGATGGTGCCGCGCGGCTCCAACGGCGCAGGCCAGGCGATCATCGACGCGCGCTTTCTCGCAGGCGCGCTGAAGAAGCAGGGCGTCGGCACCGCTGCGCTCGAAGACTACGACCGCGTGCGCGTCAAGGCCACCACCGACGTGGTGCTGACCAACCGCAGCAATCCGCCCGACGCCATCCTGCGCGAGGTGTTCGAGCGCTCGGGCGGCAAGCGCTTCGACCGCATCGAAGAGGTGGTGCCGGTCGCCGAGCTGCAGGCCATCTCGGACAACTACAAGCGCGTGGCCGGCTACGACCCGGCGGCCCTGAAGGCGCGCGCTTCCTATCTTTGAACCTGAACTGGCAACCCACAGAAGAACACGGAGACAGACAGACCATGCGCTCGCTGATCAAGAAATCCCTCGCCGCCCTGCTCGTCGCGGCCAGTGCCACCACCGCCTTCGCCTGGCCCGACCAACCCATCACGCTGGTGGTGCCCTACACCCCCGGCACCGGCATCGACCTGATCGCCCGCCAGCTCTCGGCACGCCTGCCCGCGAAGCTGGGCCAGCCGGTGATCGTGGAGAACGTGGCCGGCGCCAGCGGCAACATCGGCAGCGAGCGCGTGGCGCGCGCCAAGCCCGACGGCTACACGCTGCTGGTGCAGGTCAACACGCTGGTCATGAACCGCAGCCTCTACCGCTCGTTGAGCTACGACCCGGTGGCCGACTTCGCACCGGTGTCCCTCACCTCGTGGGGCACGCTGCTGCTGGTGACCAACCCGAACGTACAGAAGGTGTCGTCGGTGCAGCAGATGGTGAGCGCAGCCAAGGCCGAGCCCGGCAGGCTGACCTACGCCACGCCGGGCGTGGGCACGCCACACCACCTGTCGATGGCGCTGCTCATGCAGGGCACCGGCACCGATCTGCTGCACGTGCCCTACAAGGGCACGGCCGGCGCGGTGACCGACCTGCTCGGCGGGCGCATCGACTACATGTTCCTGCCGGTGCACGTGGCGCTGCAGCACATCCAGGCCGGCAAGCTCAAGGCCATCGCCACCGGCAGCGGCAAGCGCCTGCCGCAACTGCCCGACGTGCCCACGCTCGCAGAGGCCGGCGTGACCGCCGACAACGTCGACATGTGGTACGGCGTGCTCGCGCCCAAGGGCACGCCCGCGGACGTGGTGGCGCGGCTCAACAAGGAGATCGCGGCGGTGCTGAAGCAGCCCGAGGTGGCGAAGTCCTTCGAGTCGCAAGGCATGGTGCCGGCGAGCTCGACGCCGGCGGAGTTCGGCGCGCTGCTGAAGAAGGATGCGGACCGCTGGGCCACGGTGGTGAAGCGCGGCAATATCACCGCGGACTGATCGGCTCTCCCCCAGGCCGCGCGCACTTCGTGTCGCTACGCCCCCCTTCCGGGGGCAACACCTGAGGCCCGGCAAAGCCGGTTCCTCGGTGTTCCTGGAATCTGGTTTCGGGGCGCACGACCGTCAGTCAGTCAGCGCGTTGCCCCGGCCTTCCCCGCATGCCGCGCCAGATGCACCTGGTGCAGCGTGATCTTGCGCACCTCCGCCTGGCTGGTCTCGATATGCGCCCGCAGCAGCATCGCGGCCTGGTCGCCGCGGTTCGCGCGCACGGCTTTCAATATCTTGGCGTGCTCGTCGTAGGTGGCGTCGATGCGCGGCTGCTTGGTGAAGTCGAGGCGGCGGATGATGCGGATCCGGTCGGTCACGTCGCCGTGAACGCGAGCCATCTCGGCGTTGCCGGCGGCGGCCACCAGCGAGCAGTGGAATGCTTCGTCCCACTGCGCCACCTGCGCCATGTCGGTGCTGCGCTGTGCCGCGGGCACCAGCCAGATGTCGGCCAGCGTCTCCAGAAGGCGGCGGTCGATGTGGCGGTCGGTCTCGCAGAGGCGGTGCACGGCGGTGGTCTCGAGCACCATGCGCAGGTCGTAGAGCTGCTCGAACTGGTCGAAGTCGAAGGGCAGCACGCGCCAGCCGCTGCGGAACAGCACCTCGACGAAACCCTCCTGCTGCAGCCTGAACAGCGCCTGCCGCACCGGCGTGCGCGACACGCCGAGCCGGTCGCTGATCTCGCTCTCGGTGAAGCGGTCGCCCGGCACGAGGATGAAATCGGCCACGTCGCGCTTGAGCTGAGCGTAGACCTCGTCGGCCCGCGTGCGGAAGACCGCCGCATCGGGAGCGGCAACAGAAGTTTCAGAGTGGGTGCGGGCAGTAGACACGTTGGAATGGTAGTCGCAGGCCGATGCGTCAAGAAGGGCGGCCATTCATCAGCGCCGCCAGCAGCGCCGCGCCCGGCGCCGTCCAGCCGACGATGCCGCCCTGCGCGCGCACCATGTCGAGCGTGGCCGCCTTGAACGCGGGAAAGTAGCTTTCGGTGCAATCCTCCAGCAGCAGGCAGTCGTAGCCCCGGTCGTTGGCTTCGCGCATGCTGGTCTGCACGCAGACCTCGGTGGTGACGCCGCCGAACAGCAGGTGCGTGATGCCCCGCGCCTGCAGCAGCTCGTGCAGGCCGGTGGCGTAGAAAGCGCCCTTGCCCGGCTTGTCGATCACGATCTCGCCGTCGATGGGCGCCAGCGCTTCGATGATCTGGTTGCCCGGTTCGCCGGCCACAAGGATGCGCCCCATCGGCCCTTCGTCGCCGATGCGCAATGTGGGGTTGCCGCGATTGCGCTTGGCCGGCGGGCAATCGGAAAGATCGGCCTTGTGCGCCTCGCGCGTGTGCACGACGAGGCCGCCCGCCTCCCGCCACGCTTCCAGCACGGCTTTCGTCGCCGGGACGATGGCTTCGAGCAACGCCACGTCGTTGCCCAGCGTCTCGCCGAAGCCGCCAGGCTCGATGAAGTCGCGCTGCATGTCGATGAGGACCAGCGCGGTCTTCGCTACATCGAATTCGTACGGAAAGGGGTTTGCTTCTTCTATGCGCATGCTGGTTCTCAAGAATGTCCCGGACCAAGACGGCCCTCACCCCACCACCGAGCCCGGCGGGCGGTGCCCAAGAAACATGCAGAGCACTCATGCCACAACCTCATGATGCCCACCCCCCATGTGCGCCCCGATCACATGCCGCTCGGCCCCGGCGGCCGAAGTCTCGAACACGATCCGCCCTTCGCTCATCACCACGATGCGGTCCGCCAGCTCCAGCAGCTCGTCGAGGTCCTCGCTGATGAGCAGCACTGCCCCGCCCTTCTCACGCACCTGCACGATGCGCGAATGAATTTCAGCGACGGCCGCGAAGTCCAGCCCGAACACCGGGTTCGCCGCGATCAGCACATTGATGTCGCCCGCCAGCTCACGCGCCAGCACCGCGCGCTGCACATTGCCGCCCGAGAGGCTGCGGATCGGCGCGCCCTCGCCCCGCGTCTTCACGCCGTATTCGCCGATCCACTCGCGCGCCCGACTGCGCCAGCGCGGAAAGTTCAGCACGCCGCCGCGCGACAGCGGCGGCCGGTCGAAGTCGCGCAGCGCCATGTTCTCCGCGACGCTGAGATCGCCGACGCATGCGTTGCGCAGCGGCTCCTCCGGCAGGCTGCGCACCTTGAGCTCGCGGTTCTCGGCGCGGCGCGCGGCGTAGGGCTGCCCCATCACCGCGACCTTGCCTGCAAGTCGCGGCCGTTGCCCCACCAGCACCTCGACCAACTCGCGCTGCCCGTTGCCCGAGACACCGGCCACGCCGAGGATCTCCCCGGCGCGCACCGACAGGCTCAGCTCGTGCAGCGCCAGCGTTCCGCGATCGCCCTGCGCCTTCAGCCCTTCGACCTTCAATGCAACGGATGCACCAGCCGGTACGAGCTTCCTGGTCACGGCGGACTGCTGCGGCGAAACAGCCTGCTCACCACCCATCATGGCCTGCGCCAGTTGCGCCGGAGTGGTATCGGCCACGCGGCAATGGTGCACCGCCTTGCCGCGCCTGAGCACCGTCACGCTGTCTGCATACGCCATCACCTCGCGGAACTTGTGCGTGATGATGAGCACGGTGCACAGCCCGCTGCGCGCGAACTCGCGCACATGGCCCAGCACCTCGTCGGCCTCCTGCGGCGTGAGCACCGAGGTCGGCTCGTCGAGTATCAGCAGGCGCGGCTTCAGGTAGAGCTGCTTGAGCAGTTCGAGCTTCTGCTTCTCGCCCGCCGCGAGTTCGGCAGGCCGCGCGTCGAGGTCGAGGCTGAACGGCGTGGTCGCCAGGAAGCCCTGCAGCTCCGCGCGCTTGCTCTTCCAGTCGATCACCGCCGGCGTCTTTCCGCCCGCCAGCAGCAGGTTCTCGGCCACCGTCATGCCCGGCGCCAGCGTGAAGTGCTGGTAGACCATGCCGATGCCCAGCGCGCGCGCCACGATCGGGTTGGCGATGTCCTGCTCGCGCCCGTCGATCAGGATGCTGCCCTCCTCCGCGCGCTGGAAGCCGGCCACGCACTTCACCAGCGTGCTCTTGCCCGCGCCGTTCTCGCCCAGCAGCGCATGCACCGTGCCGGGCTCGACGCGCATCGTCACGCGGTCCATCGCGGTGAAGTCGCCGAAGCGCTTGGTGAGTTGATACGTGTCCAGCGCGAGCGCGCCGCTGCCCGCCGGCAGGCCTCCGATGGCACGGGAGGAAGAAGACGCGGCGCCCATCGCGGTCAGTCCAGCGCGGCCAGCAGCGCCTGCGAGGTGGCGTGCGCGCCGAAGACGCCACCCTGCATCGTGATCATCTTCAGCGCTGCGAGGTGGTTGCCGTAGTCCGTGGCCGCGGTGCAATCCGACAGCAGCAGGCACTCGAAGCCACGGTCGTTGGCGTCGCGCATCGTGGTGTGCACGCACACGTCGGTGGTGATGCCCGCGAGGATGATGTTCTCGATGCCGCGCGTGCGCAGGATCAGCTCCAGGTCGGTCGCGTAGAACGAACCCTTGCCTGGCTTGTCGATGATCACCTCGCCCGGCATCGGCGCCAGCTCGGGAATGATTTCCCAGCCGGGCTCGCCACGCACCAGGATGCGCCCGCAGGGCCCGTCGTCGCCGATGCCCACGCCGTTCGCACCGATCTGCCGCGAGCGCCAGCGCTTGTTGGCCGGCAGGTCGCCGAGGTCGGGCCGGTGGCCCTCGCGCGTGTGGATGATGTGATAGCCCAGCGGACGCAGCGCTGCCAGCGTTCGCGCGATCGGCTGGATCGGCGCCTGCACCAGCGACAGGTCGTAGCCCATCACGTCGACATACCCGCCCTTGCCGCAGAAGTCGGTCTGCATGTCGATGACGATCAGCGCGGTGTTGTCGGGGCGCATGTTCGCGTTGTAGGGCCAGGCGTAGGGCTCGGCGGCGACGGTCTTCGTCGATGTCGTCGTTTCGGTCATGACGTTCAGTTCCTTGTCGATGAGAGTTCGCCGGGGCTGCCGGCGGCGGCGCTGCCCGGCCTGCAGGTGAACACCAGGATCACCAGCGTGAGCACATAAGGCACCGTGTTGAAGAGGTGGTAGCCCCAGCCGATGCCGATGGACTGCAGCGCCGGCCCGATGGCGCCCGCGCCGCCGAAGAGCAGCGCCGCGCCCACGCAGCGCAGCGGGCTCCAGCGCGCGAAGATCACCAGCGCGACCGCGATCAGGCCTTGTCCGCTGGAGATACCTTCGTTCCAGCTGCCCGGATAGAAGAGCGTGAGCGACGCGCCACCCAGCCCCGCGATGAAGCCGCCCGCCGTGGTGGCCGCGATGCGCAGCCCCGAGACCGAATAGCCGAGCGCGCGCGTCGCCTGCGCCGAGTCGCCCGCCATGCGCACCAGCAACCCGGCGCGCGTGCGCGCGAAGCCCCACCACAGCAGCACCGCGAGCGCCACGCCGATGGGCACCAGCGCATTGAGCTGCAGGGCCGAGCGCACCACGGTGTTGTCGCTCCAGAAGCCCAGCGGAATAGCCGGGATCTGCGGCGCCTGCGGCTGGATCAGCGGCTTGCCCAGGTAGAACGCGAGCCCCGTGCCCAGCAGCATCAGCGCGATGCCGGTCGCCACGTCATTCACGCGATCGAGCGAGCACAGCAGCCCGTGCAGCAGCGCGAGCGCCGCACCGGCCAGCGCGCCGATCAGCACGCCGAGCCATGCGGAGTCGGTGAGGTAGGCGCCGCCGAAGGCAGCCATGGCCGACAGCACCAGCACGCCTTCGAGGCCGAGGTTGATGCGGCCCGATTTCTCGGTAAGGCACTCGCCCAGGCTCACGAAGAGGAACGGGGCGCCCACGCGCAATGCGCCGCCGACGATGCCGGCGACCAGCGCGATCCACTGGTCGGCCGTCATGTGTAGCTCCTTGCTTCCGGAAGCATGCGGTCGCCGAACTTCTTCCAGTCGACCGTGCGCAGGCCTTCGCTAGCGAGGATCAGCACGAAGGCGATGCCCTGCAGCACCAGCACCGATGCATCGGGCAGGCCCAGCCGGCGCTGCAGCAGGCTGCCCGCCGCGCCGAAGCCGCCGAACAGGATGGCCACCGGCACGATGGCCACCGGGTTGTGCCGCGCGATGAAAGACACCAGGATGCCCGCGTAGCCGTAGCCCGCGATCAGCGATGCGTTCGCATTCGTGTGCACCGCCGCCACCTCGATGGCGCCCGCCAGCCCCGCGCATGCGCCGCCGAGCCCGCAGGCCGAAAGAATGAGCCGCGTGGCCGGCAGGCCCACGAGCTGCGCGGTGCGCGGATTGCCGCCCACCACCCGCACCGAAAAACCCGAGGCCGTGGCGCGCAGCCACCAGCCGAGCCCCAGGCAAGCCACGATGCCGATCACCAGCCCCCAATGCACGTCGGAACCGCCGATGCCGCCGATCAGCAGTCCGTCGCCCAGCGCGTAGGTCGATGGCTTGTTGAGGCTGGCCGGATCGCGCAGCGGCCCCTCGACCAGGTGCTTGAAGATGCCGATGGCGATGTAGGCCAGGAGCAGGCTGCTGATGGTCTCGTTGATGCCACGGTACTGGCGCAGCCAGCCAGCCAGCACGATCCACAACGCGCCGGCAAGCGCACCGGCGATGCAGACAGCCACAGTGCCGACAACGTTGCCCGGCAGCGGCACCGCATGCGCCAGCGCCGCGCAGGCCAGCCCGCCCAGCACCAGCGCCCCCTCTCCGCCGATGACGATCAGCCCCGCGCGCGCGGGCAGCGCCACGCACAGCGCGGTGAGCATCAGCGGCGCCGCGCGCTGCAGCGTGTTCTGCCACGAGAACCAGTCGCCGAACGCGCCCTTGAACAGCGTGGCCCACACCTCCACCGGGTCGATGCCGGCGAAGGCCACCACCAGCCCGAAAAGCAGCAGCGCCGCCGCGATGGCGAACACCGGCAGGGCCAGTTCCTTGAAGAGCGCGGGGCGCAGCATGGCGTTGACGGTGTGACGGTCAAACGCTGCCGACGACGCCTTCGACGAGGTAGTTCATCTTCTCGAGCTCCAGGTCGGTCTGCTTCAGGACCTTGCCCGCCGGCACCACGACCGCACCCTTGTTGTCCTTGATGCCGTCCTTGAAGATGTCGAAGCTGCCCGCGATCATCTTGGCCTTGATCTCGTCGGCCTGTTTCTTCGCGGCGTCCGGCACCATGGGGCCGTAGGCCGACATCTTCACGTAGCCTTCCTTCAGGCCGCCGCGCAGGAAGTTGGGATGCGGCTTGCCGGCCTGCGCGGCCTCGATGGCGGTCTTGTAGGCGGTGAGCCAGTTCCACTCGGCGCCGGTGAGGTACGCATTGGGCGCGAGCTTGGCCTGGCTCGCGTGGTAGCCGCAGACCATCTTGCCGCGCTTGGCCGCCGTCTCGACCACCACCTTGGGGCCGTCCACGTGCATGGTGAACACGTCGCAGCCCTGGTCGGCCAGGCTGTTGGTGGCTTCCGCCTCCTTCACCGCCATCGACCAGTCGCCCGTGAAGATCACGCTGCAGGTGATGTTCGGCTTGACCGAGCGCGCGCCGAGCGTGAAGGCGTTGATGTTGCGCAGCACCTGCGGAATGGGCTTGGCGGCGACGAAGGCGATCTTGTTGCTCTTCGTCATGTGCGCGGCGATCACACCGTTGAGGTACTGGCACTCGTCGATGTAGCCGAAGAAGCTGCCGACGTTCTTGGGGTGCTTGCCCTCGGTCCAGAGGCCGCCGCAGTGCGAGAAGCGCACGTCGGGGTTCTTGGGCGCGACCGCGAGGATGTGCGGATCGAAGTAGCCGAACGAGGTGGGAAAGAGCAGGCCCGCGCCGTCCTGCGAGATCATGCCGGTCATGGTCTTCTGCACGGCCGCCGTCTCGGGCACGTTCTCTTCCTCCACCACCTTCACGCCGGGCAGCTTCTTGATCTCGGCGGCGGCCATCGCGTGCGCCTGGTTGTAGCCGTAGTCGTCGCGCGCGCCGACGTAGATCACGCCGACGGTGAGCGGCTTGGGCTTGGCCTGGGCGGCGGCGAGCGCGCTCCAGCTTCCGAGGCTGCCGGCGGTGCCCAGCGCGGCCAGTGTCTTGAGCGAATCGCGGCGATTGAGGTGGCGGGTCATGGCGTTCTTCTCCGTTACAGGTTGAGGTGCAAAAAATGTGCCCCCGGGCTCAGCCGAGCAGGCTCACGTGGGCGGCGACCACGCGCCAGCCCTCGGCCGTGCGCATCCAGGTCTGGCTCTGGCGGCCGGTCTGGCGACTGCCTTCGCGGCGGAACTCGACGTTCGCGGTCGCGAAGTCGCGGCCGTAGGTGGTGATGACGGTGCGCAGCAGTTCGCGCGGCGGGCTCTGCACGGGCAGCGAGGCGCGGAAGGCGGCAATGTCGGCGTGGCCGTAGTGGTTCTCGGAAAAGCCGTAGCGCAGCGTGTGGGGGCTGTTCCAGAAGAGCTCGTCGAGCGTGGCGCGGTCGTTGCCGACCAGCGCGGCCTCGTAGCGGGCGAACACGGCCTGCACTTCGGCCAGCACCTCGGGGATGTTGATTTCCGGCGTCATCGGCGAACCTCCCGCTGGAAGATGTCCAGGCTGAGCTTCTTGGTCGCGACGAAGCTCTCGGTGCTCAGCGTCTCGACGGTGCGCGGGCGCGCATCGCCATAGCGCAGGATCTCGGCCACTTTCGTGGGCCGCTTGGTCAGCAGCAGTACCTCGTCGGCGAGGTACACGGCCTCCTCGAGGTCGTGCGACACCAGCAGCATGGTGGTGCCGGTCTGCATGAACACTTCCTGCAGCTTCTCGCGGATGAAGAGCGTCATCTCGAAGTCGAGCGCCGAGAAGGGCTCGTCGAGGAACAGCACCTCGGGTTCCGGCGCGAGCGCGCGCATGATCGACGCCGTCTGCTGCTGGCCGCCCGAGAGCTCGTACGGAAAGCGCTTCAGGTCGAACTTCACGTCGAAGGAGGCCACCAGTTCTTCCATGCGCCGGTCGACCTCGGCCTTGCTGCGGCCTTCGAGCTTCAACGGATAGGCGATGTTGTCGATGGTGCGCATCCACGGGAACATCGCCTCGCGGTAGTTCTGGAACACGTAGCCGATCTTGGTGTCCAAGCGCCGCTTGCCGTCGAACAGGATCTCGCCCGAGTCGATGGGAATGAGCCCCGCGATCATGTTGATGAGCGTGGACTTGCCGCAGCCGTTCGGTCCGAACACCGAGACGATCGCGTGCTTGGGAATGTCGAGGTCGAAGTTCTCGTACAGCGGCCAGCCTGCGAAATACTTGGTGAGACCGCGGATGGTGATGTGCGTGCCGGCCGGGCCAGGCCTGAACACGGGCTTGGGCACGTCGGCGTACACCGGGCCGTTGAGGACGATGTCAGTTGAAGCTCGCATGGATGCGCTCCTGTCGGGGTCTTTGCGTGAGCTGCCGCGGAACCGGCTTTGCCGGGCCGCAGGCAGCGCCCCCTCGCAGGGGGTTGGCGGCTACGCGAAGCGAGCAAGCCTGGGGGTGGTCCATCACCTTCCGCTCCAGTGCACGATGCGGCGCTCGGCGATCAGGAAAAGAATGTTGAGCGCATAGCCCAACGCACCCGCCGCAAGAATCGCGGCGTACATGCTCTTCACGTTGAGCACCTGCTGCGCGTCGATGATCCGGTGGCCGAGCCCCGTGTCGGAGCCGATGAACATCTCGGCCACAATGACGATCACCAGCGCCATGGACACTGCCGAACGCA
Organism: Variovorax sp. Varisp36; assembly: GCF_047304235.1. NCBI lineage: Bacteria > Pseudomonadati > Pseudomonadota > Betaproteobacteria > Burkholderiales > Comamonadaceae > Variovorax > Variovorax sp. Varisp36. Next base: position 15,135 of record NZ_JBGLYU010000003.1, on the reverse strand, counting down.
GGCCGACGAAGCTGGGCTGCAGGCTTTCCCACACCAGCACGTCCTTGAAGACCTGCCAGCGCGAGGCGCCCATCACCTTGGCCGCCATCACGCGCTGCTTGCGTGCGTTGATGACGCCGTAGGCGCTGTTGAACACCACGATGAGCAGCGCGCCGAAGGCCGCGATGGCCACCTTGTTGACGTCGCTCACGCCGAAGATCAGCAGGAACAGCGGGATGAGCGCGGATGATGGCGTGGAGCGAAAGAAGTCGATCAGGAACTCCACGCTGCGGTAGGCCTTCTCGTTGCTGCCGAGCAGCACGCCCAGCGGCACGCCGATGGCCGCCGCAATGACGAAGGCCTGTACGGTGCGCCACACGGTCATGGCGAAGTCGGTGAGCAGCGGGCCGCCGGCCAGGCCGGTGATGAGTGCGGCGATGGTGTCGGCGGGTGTGGGCAGCAGGATCGGCTTGATGAAACCCAGCCGCACCACCAGGTCCCACACGATGAACAGCACCACCGGACCGATGAACGGCAGCAGGCGGTCGCGCAGCGGTGGCCTGGGCGTCGATGTGGCGGCGCTGGCCGGCGGGGTCCACGGCGCGGCCGTGGTCGAGCTTGCGTCGGCCATGGTCGTCAGGCCTTGTAGAGCAAGGCGTCCACCGCGACCTTCTTCTCGAAGATGCCTTTTTCGGTGAACAGGTCGTAGAACTTCTGGAAGTATGCGACGTCGCTGAGCTTGAACTCGTTGTAGAGCATGTACGACGCGAGCGGCACTTCGGCCGTGAGCTTGCCTTCGATGGCGGTGTAGCCCTTCATGAACTGGCGCGCCTCATCGGGCTTGCTGCGCACCAGCTCCACGCCACGCGCATAGGCGGTGATGTACTTCTTCGCGACCTCGGGGTTCTTCTTGATGAACTCGGTGGTGAGGCTGGCCGCACCCCCGTGCCACGGCGCCATCGGGTCACCGAGGATGTATTTGGCGACCACGCCGGCCTCGATGACGCGCGTGGTGCCGTTCATGCGGCCCACGGTACCGGTGGGTTCCAGCGTGTAGCAGGCGTCGACCTGGCCCGCGACCAGCGCGGCCACGTGCTGGCCGATGGGCAGCTCGCTCACGACCGCGCCCTTGGCGCCGGCGCGCTCCAGCATGGTCTTGCACAGCGTCACGTTCTGGATGCCCGGGCCCGAGGCGACCTTCTTGCCGGCCAGCTCGGCCATGGTCTTGATGGGGCTATCTTGCGCGACGATGAACTCGTCGAGCACGAACTTCGCGTTGCTCGGGTTGGTGCAGAAGATCTTGAACAGGCCGGGCTGCGCGATCTCGCCGATGGCGAGGTTGGCCGAGCCCGTGCCGTTGGCGCTGCCGTCGCAGCGGCCCGCGAGCATGCCTTCCATCACCTGCTGCGCGCCGGCGAACTTGAGCGGCTCGACGTCGAGGCCGGCCTCCTTGAAGTAGCCCTTGTCGACCGCCGCGAAGAACGGCAGGCCGGCCGCCACGGGCCAGAAGCCGATACGCAGCTTGGGTGCGGCGGCCTGCGCGTGCACGACGGCAGGCGCAGCCAGCACAGCCAGGCCGGAAGCAGCGGCCTGCAGCAACCGCCGACGCGACGTGGAAGATTTTTCTGGGGTGTTCATCGGAACTCCTGATCAGTTGGAATCAGTTGGAATCAGTTGGAACTCGGGTGGCGCGGCTCGCGACATATGCGCGCCAGCCGCCGTAACGGGTCACGTCCTGCGCGCCAACCAGTGCATGGCCCTCGCAGATGAAGCCTTTCACCCAGCTGCCATCGGCCAGCTCGACGCTGCCAAGGCCAAGAGGCGGCGGGATGAGGGCAAGAAAGCTGCCGACCTGCGCCAGGGGCAAGGCCCACACCTCGAGCGCGATGGCGAGAGCGTCTTCATCGCCTTGTGCCACCCGCTGCAGGCCGGGCTTGGGCGGCACGGTGCCCGGTAGCGCATAGAGGCGGTAGGCGGCCGAGGTGGTGGTGGTGCGCAGCAGCGTGGCGCCACGCTCTGTGAGCTGGCCGTTGAGCGGCATGCCCGAAAGATGCGCGCCGACCACAGCGATGGGCAGGGTGCCGGCACCCGGCGCGGCGAGGCCGGGAATGGCGCGCGGCGCGGGCAGCGGCAGGCCGAGGGCGCCTTGCGCGAGCCCCGTGGCGTGGTGGTAGCGCTGGCCCAGGTCGGCCAGCGCAAGGTCGCTGCCGCAGGGGCCGATCAGCGTGATGCCGAACGGCAGGCCGTCCGCGCGCAGGCTGCTGGGCACGGAGAGCGCGGCGTAATCGAGCAGGTTGACGAAGTTGGTGTACGCACCGAGGTTGCGGTTGAGCACCACCGGATCGGCGCGCATCTGCTCGCGGGTGTAGTGCGTGGGCGCGGTGGGCACGAGCAACACGTCGATGCCGCGCCACATCGGCTCGACCTGCTGCGCAATGGCGCGCAGCCGCGTCTGGGCTTCGAACACGTCGGCGGCGGCGTAGCTGCGGCCGCTCGCGAGGATGCCGCGCACGGGCTCGATCACTTCGTCGCCGTGCGCGTCGAAGAACTCGCGCACCGCGGCGTAGCGTTCGGCGACGAGCGCACTTTCATAGAGCAGCGCAGCAGCCTCGGCAAGCGGGGCGTAGGGAATGCTGACGGGCGAGCCGCCCATGGCCAGCAGCCGTGCGGTCGCGTCGTTGAAGGCCTCCTCGGCGGCGGTGTCGCCGAAGAAGCTTAGCCTGTCGGGCACGCCGAAGCGGAAGTGCGCAGGCAGCGGCTCGCGGCGCAAAGGCAGGTCGCGCGAATAGGGGTCGCGCGCGTCGTAGCCGGCGCAAGCGAGCAGCACGTCGACCCCGGTGGCGACGGTGCGCGCAAAGATGGAGACGCAGTCCGCGCTCTGCGCAGCGGGCACCACGCCGAAGGTGCTCAGCAGGCCGCGCGAGGGCTTCAGGCCGACGATGTTGTTGAGCCCGGCCGGCACGCGGCCCGAGCCCGCGGTGTCGGTGCCCAGCGCAAAGTCGACCTCGCCAGCCGCCACCACGTAGGCCGAGCCCGAACTGGACCCGCCCGAGACATAGCGCGCGTCGAAGGCATTGGGCACCTCGCCGTAGGGCGAGCGCGTGCCGTTCAGGCCGCAGGCGAACTGGTCGAGGTTGGTCTTGCCGGCCAGCGATGCACCGGCTTCAAGCAGGCGCTGCACCACGGCCGCGTGGACCGGGGGCAGGCGGTCGAAGGCCGGACAGGCGGCGGTGGTGGGCACGCCGGCCACGTCGATGTTGTCCTTGACCGCGAAGCGCAGCCCGTCGAGCGGCAGGACTGAGCCGGGGGCTTCGCCAGCCCGGGCGTGCGCCATGGGCTGCGCGAACCTGGTGATCCAGGCGGCGGCGGGCGATCCGTTTTCTTCATGCACCATCATCAAGCATCCAAACATGTGTACAAGTTAAGATGCAAGCGGCGTGCCAGCGGCGACGCAGGGTCGCGCGGATCAATTCAGGGAATTGGGCCGTTGCTCCCTCTCCCCTCGGGGAGGGGGTTGGGGCGAGGGCAGTTGCAGGCGAAGAAGCGCGGCCCTCGTATGAAGGCGGCCACCCTCACCCCTGCCCAGGGGAGAGAGGGAGTCAGGCAGGTCAGCTCTTCTTCGCGTCGCGGTAGAGCGTCTCCACCTTCGGCAGGTTCGCCTCCAGCTTCGCGATGCGGTCCGGCCCGCTCGGATGCGTCGAGAGAAAGCTCAGCCCGCCCTGGTTCTTCGACGCCGTGCCCATCTTCTGCCACAGCGACACCGATGCCTTCGGGTCATAGCCCGCACGTGCCGCGAGTTCGAGCCCCACGAGGTCGGCCTCCGACTCGTCGCTGCGGCTGAACTTGAGCGTGAGGAGCTGCGTGCCGGCGCGCGCCGCCAGGTCGCCCATCTGCCCCAGCCCGAGCAGCTGCGCACCGATGGAGAGCGCCGCGCCCGTGCCCGCGCTCTTGGCCATTCGGGCACGCGCATGCTCGCGCAGCGCGTGGGCCATCTCGTGGCCCATGACCATCGCGACCTCGTCGTCCGTGAGCTTGAGCTGTTCGAGGATGCCGGTGAAGAAGGCGATCTTGCCGCCGGGCATGCAGAAGGCGTTGATCTGCTTGCTGCCGATCAGGTTGACCTCCCACTTCCAGTCGCGGGCGCGCGAATTCCAGGGCGTGGCGAAGGGAATGAGGCGCTTCGCGATGGCGCGCAGGCGCTGCAGCTGCGGGTTGCCGTCGCCCGCGAGCGCGTTCTTGGCGCGCGCCTGTTCGAGCAGCTGGCCATACTGCTGCACGCCGGCCGCCTCGATCCTGTCGGCCGGCACGAGGTTGCGCGCCACCGAGGCATTGCCGACATTGACCTGCGCCAGCGCCCTACCGCTGAGGGCGGCGCCGGCGGCCGCCAGCAGGAAGGCCCGCCGGGGATTCCATGCGGAGGCTGTGGAGATGGCGGAAACAGGGCGATCGCATCGTGTGCACATAGGAGCCGGATCATAGGAACAAATGAAGACAAAGGGCCGGGGCGAGGCCCCCCGGCACTCATGGACAATCCGAGGCTCATGTCCGTACCTTCCGCAGAAACCCCCACCGCCTCTTCCCCGCCCTGGCGCGATGCGCTGAAGGTCTACCTGGAGCCCGCCACCCTGCGCATGCTGGCGCTGGGCTTCTCGGCCGGGCTGCCGCTGCTGCTGGTGCTGGGCACCCTGAGTTTTCGCCTGCGCGAAGCGGGCATCGACCGCACCACCATCGGCTACCTGAGCTGGGTCGGGCTGGCCTACGGCTTCAAGTGGGTCTGGGCGCCGCTGGTCGACCGGCTGCCGCTGCCGCCGCTGACCACGCTGCTCGGACGCCGGCGCGGCTGGCTGCTGCTGGCGCAGTGCGTGGTGATCGCCGGCCTGATCGGCATGGCGCTGAACGACCCGCGCCAGGGGCTCACGCCGCTGATCTGGTGCGCGCTGCTGGTGGCCTTCGGCTCGGCCACGCAGGACATCGCGCTCGACGCCTTCCGCATCGAATCGGCCGAGACACGCAAGCAGGCCGCGCTGGCGGCCGCCTACCAGACGGGCTACCGGCTCGCGATGATCTGGGCCGGTGCGGGCGTGCTGTGGGTCGCGGCCTGGGCCGAGATGGCGCCGGCGGCCGCGGTCACGGGTGCGGCGGCGTACCAGAACGGGGCGTGGAAGACGGCGTACCTGGTAATGGCCGCTTCGATGGCGGTGGGAGTGCTGACGGTGCTGCTGTCGCCCGAACCGGTGCCGCGCGTACTGCCCAAGGCAAAGAATGCCGCCGAGTGGCTGCGCAGCGTGCTCATCGAGCCCTTCGCCGACTTCATCCGCCGCTACAGGTGGCAGGCCGCGCTGATCCTCTCGCTGATCGCCATCTACCGCATCAGCGACGTGGTGATGGGCATCATGGCCAACCCTTTTTACGTGGACATGGGCTTCACCAAGGATCAGGTGGCCACGGTCAGCAAGATCTACGGCGTGATCATGACGCTGGTGGGCGCCTTCGTCGGCGGCGTGCTGTCGATGCGCCTGGGCGTGATGCGGGTGCTGATGCTGGGCGCGGTGCTGAGCGCGGCCAGCAACCTGCTGTTCGCCTGGCTGGCCTCGCGCGGGCACGACCTGACGGCGCTGATCGCGGTGGTCTCGGCCGACAACCTGGCCGGCGGCATCGCCTCGGCGGCCTTCATCGCCTACCTGTCGAGCCTCACCAACATCAGCTACTCGGCCACGCAGTACGCCCTGTTCAGCTCGCTGATGCTGCTGCTGCCGAAGTTCATCGCCGGCTATTCGGGCGCCTTCGTCGATGCCTATGGATACAGCACCTTCTTCGTCGCCACCGCGATGCTCGGCCTGCCGGTGCTGGTGCTGGTGGCTTTGGCCTCGCGGCTGACGACGACCACAAGGCCCGCGGACCGTCAATAGGGCCTGGGCCTTATAGGAAACAGCCGACATTGCGCGCACCGCGCAACTGGTAGGCTGCGGGCGCTATACATTCGTTTTCTTTTCCCTTCCTGCGCCACTTCCCGCGCACCCGTCTGCCAGCAAGCCCCTACAAGATCGTGCCGTCCCGAATTTCTCCTCTCCAAATCAGCGCCTACACGGCGACTTCCGCCGTCGGCGTCGGCAAGGAAGTGCTGGCCGACGCGCTTGCGCAGTCGCGCAGCGGGCTGCGCGCCAACGACTTCGGCGATGCGCCGCTGCCCACCTGGATCGGCCGCGTCGATGGACTCGAAGAAGTGCGCCTGCCCGAATCGCTGGCCCACTGGGACTGCCGCAACAACCGGCTCGCCTGGCTGGGCCTGCAGGCCGATGGCTTCCTCGAGGCGGTGGCTGCGGCGCGCGAGAAGTACGGTGCTTCGCGCGTCGCGCTGATCCTGGGCACCTCGACCGCCAGCATCGGCGAAACCGAACTGGCCTACACGCAGCTCGACGAACAGGGCATGTTCCCGCCCAACCAGCGCCGCGCCAGGGTGCACACGCCGCATTCGCTGGCCATGTTCACGCAGCAGCTGCTGGGCATCAGCGGCCCGAGCGAAACCATTTCCACCGCCTGCTCGTCGAGCGCCAAGGTGTTCGCCTCGGCCGAGCGGCTGATCCGGCTGGGCCTGGCCGACGCGGCCGTGGTCGGCGGGGCCGACACGCTGTGCGGCAGCGTGCTGTTCGGCTTCAACTCGCTCGAACTGGTGTCGAGCGAGCCGTGCCGGCCTTTCGACGCCTCCCGCAAGGGCATCAGCCTGGGCGAGGCCGCGGGCTTCGCGCTGGTCGAGCGCGTGCAGGCCGGCGCCGATGCCGCACCGCTGCACCTGCTGGGCTATGGCGAGGCCAGCGATGCGCACCACATGTCGACGCCGCACCCCGAGGGCCTGGGCGCCGAGCGTGCGCTCGACGAAGCGCTGGCGCGCGCCGGCCTGCCACCCGAGGCGATCGACTACATCAACATGCACGGCACCGCGAGCCAGAAGAACGACGAGGTCGAAGGCGCGCTGGTGGCGCGCCGCTTCCCGGCGCGCACGCACGCCAGCTCGACCAAGGGCTTCATGGGCCACACGCTGGGCGCGGCGGGCATCGTCGAGGCTGTCATCAGCCTGCTGGCCATCGAGCGCGGCCTGATGCCGGGCACGGTCAACACCCGCACGCTGGACGAAGGCTTCGGCCCGCAGATCAAGCTCGAACCGGCGCACGGCGAGGTGCGCTATGCACTGTCCAATTCGTTCGGCTTCGGTGGCAACAACTGCTCCCTCGTTTTCGGCAAGGCGGAATCATGAGGCTCGCCCCCAGGCTGCGCGCACTTCGTGTCGCTTCTCCTCCCCCCGACCGGGGGCAACACCAATGGCCCGGCAAAGCCGGTTCCACGGTGTTCCGCGAGAAGGCAATCCAATGACAACCACGACAAGCGTCCCTACCCGCCCGACCCTCTACATCGAAGGCCCCGCCTTCTGGACGCCCACGCTGCCCGGCTGGGACGCCGCGCGCGCCGCCTTCCGCGGCGAAGGCGCGCTGGCCGACCCGCCCGCGAAGCGCCCCTCGCCGCAGGTGCTGGCCCCGGCCGAGCGCCGCCGCGCGCCCGACACCGTGGCGCTGGCGCTCGAAGTGGCGGCCGCCGCCATGGCCGCTTCGGGCCGCAACGCGGCCGACGTGCCCTGCGTGTTCACGTCGGCGCACGGCGACCTGTCGATCAACGACTACATGTGCAGCACGCTCGCGAGCGATCCGAAGATGCTGTCGCCCACCAAGTTCCACAACTCGGTGCACAACGCGGCCGTGGGCTACTGGACCATCGGCACCGGCTGCATGGCGGCCAGCAACGCGATTTCGGCCTACGAGCACAGCTTTGCCTCGGGCCTGCTCGAAGCGGCGGTGCAGTGCGCCTGCGACCAGGAGCCGGTGCTGCTGGTGGGCTGCGACACGCCCACGGTGGGCGCACTGGCTTCGGTCACCGACAGCCGCGGCCTGCTGGCGGTGGCGCTGGTGATCGCCCACGAGCCGACGCAGCGCACCGTGGCGGCGCTCGACTGGTCGCTGGCCGGCGAGGGCGGCACGGCGCCCGCAGCCACGCCACCGAGCTCGGAAGCGGCGAAATCGCTGGCCGAGATCAACCCCATGGCCCAGGCGCTGGCGCTGTTCGAATCGCTGGCGCACCTGGCGCACTCGGGAAACGGCGCGGGCGCGCCGGTTGACCTGCCGCTGTCCTCGTCCCTGTCGCTGCGGCTGCAGTTGCGGCCGCTCGAGCGGGGCTGAGCCCACGCCCTCTGGAGTCGGCGCTATGCTTTTCGCAGCATCGCCGGTTGACAGGGGTGTTCGAGGTTTACCCAACTTTACGGAGCGTTCAAGCCCGCTTGCTCACTTTGGACGACCATGAAGCGCATGAGCACCCCCCAACTCCTGATGATCGAAGACGACGCCCGCCTGGCGCAGATGGTGGGCGAGTACCTGACGCAGTCGGGCTTCGCGTTCAACCATGCCGGCGACGGCGCGAGCGGACTCGAGCAGCTGCAGCAGCACGCTCCCGACCTCGTGATCCTCGACCTGATGCTGCCCGACACCGACGGGCTCGAAGTGTGCCGCCGCATCCGCGCGCTGCCTGCTCCGCTGTCGAAGGTGTCGGTGCTGATGCTGACGGCCAAGGGCGACCCGATGGACCGCATCATCGGCCTGGAGATCGGCGCCGACGACTACCTGCCCAAGCCCTTCGAGCCGCGCGAGCTGCTGGCGCGCATCCGCGCCGTGCTGCGCCGCCGCAGCGAGAACGCCACCGAGGCCGAAGCCTCCACCGTGATGCGCTTCGGCACGCTGGAGATCGATCGCAACGCGCGCACCGTGTCGGTGGCCGGCGCGCTGGCCGACCTCACCTCCTACCAGTTCGACCTGCTGGTGGCGATGGCCGAACGCGCGGGCCGCGTGCTCACGCGCGACCAGATCATGGAAGCCGTGCGCGGCCGCGAACTCGAGGCCTTCGACCGCTCCATCGACGTGCACATGGGCCGCATCCGCGCGGCCATCGAGGTCGACGCGAAGAACCCGAAGCGCATCCTCACGGTGCGCGGCGTGGGCTACGTCTTTGCCAAGCAGCAAGATTGACCCGACCCCGGCCCGATGCTGCGCAACCTCTATTCCCGCCACCTCTACGTCCGCATCTGGCTCGCGGTGGTGGGTGGCGTCGTCATCCTCACGCTGATGGCCAACTGGATCGTGCGCGAAGCGGCGGAGGCCGAGCGCGAGCGCCTGGCGCCGGTGCCGCGCCACGTGGTGGTGCTCGACGCGCAGGACAAGCCCATCGGCGCAGGCACCGCGCTGCGCGTGCCGGGCCAGGGCCTGGAGTTCGACGTGACGCTGAGCGACGGCAAGGCGCTCACGCTGCGCGTGGCGCCGCGCGAACGGCTCCCGGGCTCAGCCGGCTTCGCGCCATGGCGCACGCCGTTCGGGCTGGGATGGATGATCGCGCTGGTGGGGGTAGCGGTGGCACTGGGCGTGTATCCGATCGTGCGGCGCATCACGCAGCGGCTGGAATCGCTGCAGCGCGGCGTGCAGCGATGGGGCGAAGGCGATCTCTCGGTGCGCGTGACCGAAGAAGGGCAGGACGAAGTGACCGATCTCTCCAAACGATTCAACGCGTCGGCCGAACGCATCGAGCAGCTGGTGCGTTCGCACAAGTCGCTGCTGGCCAACGCCTCGCACGAGCTGCGTTCGCCGCTCACACGCATCCGCATGGGCCTGGAGCTGATGGGCGAGCGCCCGAGCCAGTCGGCTCGAGAAGAGATCTCGCGCAACATCGGCGAGCTCGACCAACTCATCGACGAGATCCTGCTGGCCAGCCGCCTCGACGCCAGCGAGGCCGACATGGGCACCATCGAGGCCGTGGACCTGACCGGCCTCGCGGCCGAGGAATGCTCGCAGGTGAACGCCGAACTCGACCTGGCCGCAGGCACCGACAACGCCACGCTGACCGTGCCGGGTGTGTCGCGCCTGCTGCGCCGCGCGATCCGCAACCTGCTGGAGAACGCCCGCCGCTACGGTGCCGGCGAGATCGCCGTGGAGCTGGGCAGCGCCAACGGCTACGCCACCGTGCGCGTCAACGACCGCGGCCCGGGCGTGCCCACGGCCCTGCGCGAACGCATCTTCGAGCCCTTCTACCGGCTGCCCGGCGCCAGCGAGCGCAACGGCGGCGTCGGCCTGGGGCTGGCGCTGGTGAAGTCGATCGCCGAGCGCCATGGCGGCACGGTGCGCTGCGAAGACCGCCCGGGCGGCGGCGCGAGCTTCGTGATCCGCCTGCCGGTGGCCGCGCGCGGGCATTGAGCCCCCGGTCCTGCTGGCGGGACGCCGCGGAAGCGGCTTCGCCGGGCCGCAGGCGTCGCCCCCGGCGAGGGGGAAGGAGAAGCGACACGAAGTGCGCGAAGCCTGGGGGAGTACCAAGCCCGTCCACCTAAAATCCCGCCCCTATGCAGAGATCGCACATCGTTCGGCCCGCGGCCATGTTCTGGGGGCTGGTGGTGTTCATGCCGGTCGGCGTCACCTATCTTTCGGCCATCCTGCTGCTGCTCACCATGCTGGTGGCCGGCGGCCTGGACAAGCGCTATGCGCGGCTGCGCGCCAACCCGCTGTGGTGGCCGGTGATGGCCTACCTGGCCTGGACCTTCATCGTGCTGGCCATCGGGCAGCACTATCCCGAGACCGGCTCCAACCTGTTCCACGGCATCCGCATCGGCCTCACCATGCTCATGGCGATGGCGCTCACGCGCGAAGAGGCCATCTGGGCGCTGCGCGGCTTCCTGCTGGTCGCCGTGCTGAACATCCTGCTGGTCAGCTTCTTCTACGCGGTCGGCGGCTTCAACATCTGGTTGCCGCTGCGCGCGGTGGTGATGGAAGTGGGCAACAAGTCGATCAGCAACGCACTGCTGTTCAGCGTGGTGGCGTCCACGGCCGCCGTGTGGGGCATCGCGCAGATCGCCGCGCACAGGCCGCTGCGCTCCATTCCCGCCTTCGTGCTGATGCTCGGACTGGGCCTGGTGGTGGCGCTGCCGCTGACCTCGCGCACCTCGGTGCTCGCGCTGCTGCTGGTGATTCCGGTGGTCTGCGTCCATCAGTGGCGCAATCACCTGAAGATGCTGGTGGGCGCGCTGGTGCTGGGGGCTGTGGTGCTCGGGGCGGCGCTCTATCAGGTGCCGCAGCTGCAGCACAAGGTCGAGACCGGCGTGCAGGAACTCGAGGAGGCGCAGGCCGGCGCGGTCTTCAAGGGCAGCTGGGTCATCCGCTACTACATGTACCGCGACACCGGCCTCATGATCGCCGATCGACCGTTCACCGGCTGGGGCATCGGTGGCTGGACCGACCAGTGGCACAAGCGCGGCCCGGCGCTGCTCGCCGACTCGAACATGCCGCACAACGACTTCCTGTGGGCCGGCGCGCAAGGCGGGCTGCCTGCCCTGCTGAGCCTGCTCATCATCATGGTCGCCGCCGTCTGGCAGGCATGGAAGCGGCCCGACATCGCGGGCCGCTATGCGCTGGCCGCGACGCTGATCGCGCTGATCGCATCGAGCGTGAATTCGGCCATGCGCGACGCGCAGATCGGCCTGGCGCTGCTGTTCGTCTCGATGGTCTACCTGCGGCTCGCGCAGGAGAAGAACGACCCGGATCCGTGGCGCGGACTGCTGTCCTCGCGCTTGAAGAGCCTGGAAAACCTGGAAAAAGACCCCACCCGCCCGGCTGCCTGAAGAGGCATCGGACGGCCGGGGCCGGATGGCTCGGCGGCCAGCGGCTCAGTGCCGCGACGACACCGTCTCGCCGGCCTTCAGCCGGTACACCGTGCCGCAATACGGGCACTTGGCCTCGCCGGTGCGCGCCACGTCGAGGTAGACCTTCGGGTGGCTGTTCCAGAGCTTCATGTCGGCCTTGGGGCTGGGGCAGAATACGCCGCCTTGATGATTGAGCTCCTTGGCCAGGAGTTCGACGACTGCATTGGTGGACATGGGTTTTCTCAGACTTTCGTGAGCCAGTGGGCGTACTTGGGATTCTTGCCGTTCACGATGTCGAAGAAGGCAGACTGGATTTTCTCGGTGATCGGGCCACGGGCGCCGCCGTCGCCGCGGTTGCCGATCTCGACGCGGTCGAGTTCGCGGATGGGCGTCACTTCAGCGGCGGTGCCGGTGAAGAAGGCTTCGTCGGCAATGTAGACCTCGTCGCGCGTGATGCGCTTCTGCACCAGCTCCAGGCCCAGGTCCTTGCACACGTGCAGGATGGTGTTGCGCGTGATGCCGTTGAGCGCGCCGGCCGACAGGTCGGGCGTGTAGACCACGCCGCCCTTGACCACGAAGATGTTCTCGCCCGCGCCTTCGGAGACGAAGCCGCTCGCGTCGAGCAGCAGTGCCTCGTCGTAGCCGTCGTCCAGCGCTTCCATGTTGGCGAGGATCGAGTTGGTGTAGTTGCTCACCGTCTTGGCCTGCGTCATCGTGATGTTGACGTGGTGGCGGGTGTAGCTCGAAGTCTTCACGCGGATGCCGCGCTTCATGCCTTCTTCGCCGAGGTAGGCACCCCACGACCAGGCCGCGACCATGGCGTGGACGCGATTGCCCTTGGGGCTCACGCCGAGCTTCTCGGAGCCGATCCAGATCAGCGGGCGCAGGTAGCAGCTTTCGAGCTTGTTCTCGCGCACCACCTGTTTCTGGGCCTCGTTCAGCTGTTCTTGCGTGAACGGGATCTTCATGCGCAGGATCTTGGCGCTGTTGAACAGGCGCTCGGTGTGCTCGGCCAGGCGGAAGATCGCGGCGCCCTCGGGCGTCTTGTAGGCGCGCACGCCCTCGAAGGCGCCGCAGCCGTAGTGCAGCGTGTGGCTCAGCACGTGGATCTTGGCGTCGCGCCAGTCCACGAGTTCGCCGTCCATCCAGATCTTGCCGTCACGGTCGTCCAGCGAGGGGGGGATCGAGCTCATTTCCTGATTCCTTTGGAAGCGGTGTTGGGAGCGAGGTGGGAAGTCGCAAAAGCTTTCGATTTTACGGCGGCGGGATTGGCGGGGTGCCCGACAATGCCCGGTTGTGCAAACCAGTGGAAAAGGGTTTCCGTGTCCGTATTCAAGAACGTCATCGTCTATCGCATCGAACCTGCCTGGTCCCAGACACTGACCGAGGCAGAAGAAGGGCTCGGCAAGCAGCGCTTCGTGCCTTGTGGCCCCTCGCAGGAAAAGTCCGCCGGCTGGGTCGAGCCCCGCGGCGAAGCCAATGGCCCGCTGGTCGAGTCCATCGACGGCCAGTGGTTGGTCGAATACATGATCGAGAGCAAGCAGGTCCCCGGCTCGGTGGTGCGCCGCAAGCTCGACGAACGCTGCGCTCAGATCGAAGCCACCACCGGCCGCAAGCCCGGCAAGAAGGAAAAGAAGGAACTCAAGGAAGACATCACCCTGGAGCTGCTGCCGATGGCCTTCACCCGCAGTGCGCGCGTGACGGTGTGGATCGACAAGGCCGAGAACCGCCTCGTGATCAACAGCGGCAACGCATCGCGCGCCGACGAAGTGGTCACCAGCCTCGTGAAGTCGCTCGACGGTTTCGCGGTGGCCCTCATCAACACGCAGATCGAGCCCGCCGCCGCCATGGCCAACTGGCTGCTGACGCAGGAGCCGCCAGCCGGCTTCACCATCGACCGCGAGTGCGAGCTCAAGGCCTCGGACGACTCCAAGGCCGTGGTGCGCTACGCCAAGCATCCACTGGACATCGAGGAAGTGCAGAAGCACATCACGGACGGCAAGCGCCCGACGCGCCTGGCGCTCACCTGGGACGACCGCGTGTCGTTCGAGCTGACGCATGGCCTGCTGATCCGCAAGATCACCTTCCTCGAAGGCACGGGCGACGGCGCCGCGGGCGGCAAGAAGGAAGACAACTTCGACGCCGACGTGGCCATTGCCACGGGCGAACTGGGCCAGCTGGTGCCGGCGCTGCTCGATGCGCTCGGCGGCGAGGCGGCATTCTCGGCGGCCGTGCCGGACGAAGCGGCGAAGCCCGCCGCCGCAGCAGCAGCCGCTCCCACAATGACGACCCCGGCCGACGCGCCCGAGGAAGAAGACGCGCCGTTCTGACGCGTCTTCCAACAGGCGTGGCTCAGGCCGCCGGCGGGTCTTCTTCCGGGGTTTCGGGCCGCGTCATCGTCCAGCTCTGCAGCTTGCCGCCATTGAACACGGCGTCTACGTACGAGCCGCCGCCGTCGGTCCAGCGGTAGTGCTCGGGCTGCTCGTCCTTGGGCGAGCGCAGCTCGCCGAGGGCGCGCGTCATCGCGATCACGTGCATCAGCGTGACCCCAGGCTTGAGCTTGGCATTGAGCATCACGGCACTTGCCACATAGCCCACCGGCCGCTCGGCGGCTCGCTTGAGCACCTGCATCGCGCGGTTGAAGTGCAACAGCAGGAACATCACGATCGCGCCACCGGCCAGGGCCACGCCGCCCCATCCGCCGCTGCGCCACGCCAGCCCGAGGAGAAGGACGGCACCGACGGGCACCAGAAATTTCTTGAAATTCATGGCGCGCATTGTCGCCGCCCGCAGTAGCGACCATGGCTACCGCCGGGCGCGCCGGACGGTACTCCCCCCGAAAAGCGCACGGCACGCGAGCGCCACGCGGCACATTTCGCCGCACGGGCATCAGCCCGGGCCACTGAAAAGCGTATGACCATTCCGCGTTCCGTCACTTTCGTTCGTCTCACCCTCGTCGCCGCGCTCGCGGGCATCGCCCTCAGCGGCTGCTACGTGGTCCCGCTCGGACAACCCGCTCCCGCAGCACCGCCCTCGCAGGCGTACGCCGTGGCACCGGGCCCGGTCGCACAGACCTTCAACGCGCGGCTGTACCCGTCGAACGCCGAAGCCGCGCGCTACGGCGCCGTCGCCGGCACGGTCACGAACGACATGAACGGCCGCGGCCACTTCAACGCACAGATCGGCGGCGAACAGTTTCAGGGAGAGGCAACCCGGGTCGCAGGCTCGCGAGGCACCGGCGTGGCGAATGCCACCGGCAGCCGCGGCGGCAACCTGAGTTGCCAGTACACGATGAACTCGGCCACGTTGGGCAGCGGCCAATGCGTGCTCAACAGCGGACCGGCGTTCACGATGCACATCGGGGGATAGGGAGGGTGGGGCGCGGCCCCCCCCACCGCCGGCGGCGGTTATGCCAGGCGAAGACGACCGAACGCAAATAA